>JAEZLB010000009.1 GCA_023435945.1 Pseudomonadota bacterium
AAACGGGGACGTGCTCTTTGCGCAATGCATTGAGGAAGGGGTCTTGTAATAGTTGCCCTTTATTACTCATGGATTCTCCATTATGTAGTTTTGGTGTGGAGCCACAGATATTTACAAACTGCAAATATCTAAGTGAAACAGTGTATACGCAATGTAGTCGATTTTATTGATGCTTGCCAACTTTATATAGCGGCAAGCTTACTTTCCGGAACCGACAAACGGATTTTTACTGGACCGCAACTCAATACGTAATGGAGTTCCCACCAACGAAAAAGTTTCCCGGAAACGGGTCTCCAGATAACGCTTGTAAGAAGCATCAATACCTTCGAGTGCATTACCGTGGATAACGATGATGGGAGGATTCTGCCCTCCCTGGTGAGCATAACGCAGCTTGGGACGTATTGATCCCTTGCGCCGCGGTTGCTGATGCTCCACCGCCTCTTCCAGGGCACGGGTAAGCTTGGGCGTCGGCAACTTCATCATGGCTGCCTTGTATGCCGCATCAACCGATTTCATCAGCGGACCAATACCGGTGGCATTAATCGCGGAAATAAAATGGGTTTTGGCGAAGGACAGGAAATTGAGCTTGCGCTCAATGTCACGCTTGATTTGCTCGCGCCTGTCGCGATCCAGACCATCCCACTTATTCACGCCGACTACGAGTGCCCGACCCGCTTCAAGAATAAAGCCGGCGATATGCGCGTCCTGATCCGAAATATCCTGCTGAGCATCCAGCAGCAGAATCACCACGTTGGCTTCGGAAATCGATTGCAGCGTTTTGACGACTGAAAATTTTTCGATCGCCTCGAAAACCTTGCCGCGCCGACGTATGCCTGCCGTATCGATAAGGCTGTAGCGCTTGCCGTCGCGTTCAAATTCAATCTCGATCGAATCGCGGGTCGTGCCAGGCATGTCAAATGCGATCACGCGCTCTTCGCCCAGCAAGGTATTGACCAGCGTCGATTTGCCGACATTGGGACGGCCAACGATCGCAATGCGGGTGCCACGATCGGCAGGCACCTCCTCTTCCTCTTGTGCCTGTGACGTAATGCTGTCCAGCGCCTCATCCACCAGATCGGCAACACCGTCGCCATGCGCAGCGGAAATCACATAAGGATCGCCCAGGCCAAGTTCGTAAAAATCGGCTGTCACCGACGTGTACTTCATCCCCTCCGCCTTGTTCACCACCAAGAGCACCGGGCGGCCGGACTTGCGCAGGAAATCGGTAATAGTCTTGTCATGAGGCGTCAGCCCCTGGCGACCGTCAACGATGAAAATGACAACGTCCGCTTCCACGATGGCCTGCTTGGTTTGCTTGGCCATTTCATAAAAGATACCTTCCTTGGCCACCGGTTCGAAGCCGCCGGTATCAATTACCAGAAAAGGCCGCTCCCCTACCCGACCTTCGCCGTAATGACGATCGCGGGTCAGGCCGGGCAAGTCGGCAACCAGCGCATCACGGGAACGCGTAAGCCGGTTGAACAGCGTGGATTTCCCGACATTGGGGCGCCCTACCAGGGCAATAACAGGTTTCATCAATCAATCGTTCATTCACTTGCCAGGGCAGCCAGCGTGCCACCCTTGGTCTGGAAAATCAAAGTCGAACCCGCCACTTGCGGTGCTGCGACTATCGCACTTTTGTCGGTGGCTGCACGTGCCAGGAATTTGCCATCTTCTCGCGACAGGAAATGCAGATACCCTTGGTTATCGCCAACCACTACTGCGCGTGCGAAGGATGCCGGCGCGGACAAACCGCGGTTTCTCAGCCCTTCGTTGTGCCACGCATGCACACCGCTTTCACGTGCCAGGGCATGCACGACGCTACGCTCATCGATACTGAAGACAAAACGCGGATCTGCATCCAATCCCGCCGCGCTCGAAAACTCGCGGGCCCAACGGGCTGCACCACTTTGCATATCGACACAACCGATACGCCCCTGGTAAGCCACGGCACAAACGGAACGTCCCACCAGAACCGGCCTGCCCGAGACGTCGGAAATACGCTCCAGATCGTTGGTTCCGCGCGGAAATCCGATGGCAACTTCCCACAGCGGCGCGCCGCCGTTTGCCGCCAACGCAATCAGGCGACCACCAGCCAATCCCACATAGACCTTCTGGTCAGCAATCAGGATGCCGGAAGCAGCACGCAATGCCAGTGGCGGTATAGCACGCTCCACCATCCAGCGACGATCACCCGTTGCAGCATCGAATGCCGAGATCCGGTTATCGATGCTACGCACGACGACCAGCCCCTCACCCACCGCAGGAGAAGACAGGATTTCCGTGGCGACCTGCGCCTTCCACTTCAGCTTGCCTTGCGCGTCAAAGGCCAGGACCACGCCACCCTTACCCGCAACGGCAACCGTGTCGCCATCTGCTCCCACACCAGCCGTCAAGGGCATACCGGCTTCGGTACGCCATTCTGTCTGCCCGCTGTTCAGCTCAAGGCTGAACACGCTGCCGTCGGCCGCCGCAGCAAATACGCGATTGCCGGATACAGCCGGCGAGAAAATGTAATCTCCGGATTTGCCAACCTGCGTTTCCCACACAGCGCGCACTGCCATGGTCGGCTGAAAATCGACAAGCTGCGCTGGCTGACGCTGCGGCGAAGGCTTATTGCTGGAACACGCGGCCAGCAAGACCACTAGGGCCAGAACCACAACACGCATCGCTTCCCCCGTTTATGCGGCCGGATTGGCTTCTCCGCCACCAATCGCGTCCAGTTTTAATTGTATGTATTGACGCGCCGGATCGCCTTCCGCGGTATGTTCCAGCGCTTGGCGATAGGCGGTGCGAGCCTCGTCCATCTTTCCTTGGGCAGCAAGAAAATCCCCCTTGCGATCCGCAACCACATCGGCAAAAGCCGGCGGGAATTCGCCGCCCAGCAGTTTCAGGCCTTCATCGTAGGCTTTTTCATCGTACAGAATCCCAGCCAGGCGCAAGCGAGCGATGGCGCGGTAAATCTCATCCTTTCCATTATCGGCCAGCCACTGCAAATGCTGCTTGGCGCCTGCCATATCTTCCTTTTCAAAAGCCGCTTTAGCCGCGGCCAGTGCTGCCATCTGCGCATAAGCCGTGCTGCCGAACTTGTCGCGGATATCGCCAGCGGCGCGCTGCACGCGCTCATGGTCATTGTTCTCGGCAGCCTTCTGCAATTGCTCGTACAGTTGTGCAGCCTGCACCGTCTGGTTGCGCTGATAGGATTGCCAGCCCGTCCAGGCTGCATAGGCGCCCAGCACCAGGATGAGCACCCAGATGACCATGTTGCCGTACTGTTTCCACCACGCCTTGAGTGTAGCAAGCTGTTCCTGCTCTTCGTGATCGTATGCCATGAGCTTCTCTTTTTCTAATGATGGTAATGGACATGCCCGTCATGATCATGATCATGATCGTGGACGCCCACAATCTGATCAACCAGGAATTCAGCCACCTGCTCCAGAGGCACGCTGGACTGGTTGTTTTCTGCTTCCGCTGCACGCAGCGCTTTTACTGCCACGACGCCCTTTGCCACTTCATCTTCGCCGATGATAACGGCAAAGGCTGCACCGCTGCCGTCGGCACGCTTCATTTGCGACTTGAAGCTACCTGCCCCGCCGGCTGCCGCACAATGCAACACGACATCCAGCCCTGCGTCGCGAATACGTTCAGCCGCGACAAAAGCCTGCAACCTTGCCTGGTCGCCCTGGTGCACGATGTACACATCGCACTGGTTGCGTGCATAGGTATCGCCAGCAGCCTTCATCAACTCCAGCAAACGCTCTACACCCATGGCAAAGCCGCACGCCGGCGTCGGTTTTCCACCGAACATTTCAATCAGCGGATCATAACGACCACCGCCGCACACGGTGCCCTGCGAACCCAACTGGTCCGTCACCCATTCGAATACGGTACGGTTGTAGTAATCCATGCCACGCACCAGACGCGGATTCACGGTAAACGGGATATTGGCATGACGAAGTATCTGCTGCACACCTTCGAAATGCGCAAGCGATTCGGCATCCAGGTAATCCAGCAGCTTGGGCGCTGCATTGACCATTTCCTGCATGGTCGGATTCTTGGTATCCAGGATACGCAGCGGATTACTGTACAAGCGACGTTGCGCATCGGCATCCAGTACATCCTTGTGCTTCTCGAAATACGCAACCAGATCCTCACGGTGGCGATTACGCTCATCGGCATTGCCGATCGAATTCAACTCCAGGCGTATGCCAGGCAGGCCAAGATCATCCCACAAACGCTGGCACATCATGATCAGCTCGGCATCGATATCAGGTCCGGCGAAACCCAGAGCTTCCGCACCAACCTGATGAAACTGACGATAGCGCCCCCGCTGCGGCCGCTCATGGCGGAACATCGGCCCCGTGTACCATAGGCGCTTGGGACCGTCGTAGGTCAGGTTATGCTCCAGCGCAGCGCGCACAACGCCCGCCGTGCACTCCGGACGCAGTGTCAGCAGATCGCCATTCAGGGAATCGGTGAAGGAATACATTTCCTTCTCTACGATATCGGTCACGGCGCCAAGACCGCGCGCGAACAAGGGCGTAGGCTCGACGATAGGCGTTCTGATCTGCTGGTAGCCATAGCTTTTCAACACCGACTGCACGGTGTTTTCAAACAGCTCCCACAAGGGAGCTTCATCCGGCAGCACGTCATTCATGCCTTTGATGCCGACGATTTTTTCCGGTTTTTTATTTTCTGACATGGTATGTACTACATAAGGAGAGTTTCAAGCACTCTCCGGTTAAGCCAGGATTTCCTGCTTGCTATACCTGGTTTTCACATAATCCAGCACGATGGCCTGAAACTCTTCCGCGATCTTTTCGCCGCGCAGGGTTACCACTTTTTCGCCATCGACAAATACCGGTGCCGCCGGCGATTCGCCGGTGCCCGGCAGGCTAATGCCGATATTCGCATGCTTAGATTCGCCAGGGCCATTCACGATGCAACCCATCACGGCAACATTCATGTCTTCGACGCCGGGATACTGATGCTTCCATACCGGCATCTGTTCACGCAGATAGGTCTGAATCTTATCAGCCAGTTCCTGGAAGACGGTTGACGTAGTGCGCCCGCATCCTGGGCAGGCAATCACCATCGGGGTGAACTTGCGCAAGCCCATGGTCTGCAGGATTTCCTGCGCCACCACCACTTCCCTGGTACGGTCTCCACCCGGCTCCGGGGTCAGCGATACACGTATGGTGTCGCCTATGCCTTCCTGCAGCAGCACGGACAGTGCCGCCGTCGAAGCCACGATGCCCTTGCTGCCCATGCCTGCCTCGGTCAATCCGAGATGCAAGGGATAGCCGCAGCGCTTTGCCAGTTCGCGATATACGGCAATCAGATCCTGAACGCCGGACACCTTGCACGACAAGGTAATACGATCTCCACCGAGCCCCAGTTGTTCGGCACGCTGAGCATTCTCAATCGCCGACGTGATCAGCGCTTCATACATCACTGCCTGCGCCGACCAAGGAGCACTGCGCTGCGCATTTTCATCCATGATGCGCGCCAGCAGATCCTGGTCCAGGCTGCCCCAGTTCACACCTATGCGGACCGGCTTGTCATAACGGCAGGCAATTTCTATCATTTGCGCGAATTGCGTATCGCGTTTGGCGCCCTGCCCCACGTTGCCGGGATTGATACGGTACTTGGAAAGCGCCTGTGCGCATTCCGGGTAATCGTTCAGCAGCTTGTGGCCGTTGTAGTGAAAGTCTCCCACCAGCGGCACGTCTATGCCCATCTTGTCGAGCTGTTCGCGTATGGCCGGCACGGCTGCTGCAGACTCCGGATTATTCACCGTAATACGCACCAACTCCGATCCGGCACGCGCCAATTCCTTCACCTGAATTGCGGTCGCATATACATCGGCCGTATCGGTATTGGTCATCGACTGCACCACAACTGGTGCATCACCCCCTATGGAAACTTCGCGCGAACCGTAACGGACAACCAGTTTGCGGCTTTTACGGCGCGCCCAGGGGCCAGAAGC
>JAEZLB010000049.1 GCA_023435945.1 Pseudomonadota bacterium
GTCCGGCACTATGCTGGGCCGCAAGGGCACAATGATTAAGTAAAGCATGGTTCTGGAAACGAATAACACGTCCCCCTCCGATTGGATTCAACGCAGCCTTCACAGCGTGTGGCACCCCTGCACGCAAATGCAACACCATGAAACGGTGCCGCTGATACCGGTCAGCCGCGGCCGTGGTCCGTGGCTGTATGACGTCAACGGTCATCGTTATCTCGATGCCATCAGTTCCTGGTGGGTCAATCTGTTCGGCCATGCCAATCCCCGCATCAACGCCGCATTGAAGGATCAGCTCGACACGCTGGAGCACGCGATGCTCGCCGGCTTTACCCACGAGCCGGTGATCCAGCTCTCCGAACGCCTGTCGGCGCTGACCGATCTTCAGTTGGGGCACTGTTTTTATGCATCGGATGGCGCGTCGGCAGTGGAAATCGCGCTGAAGATGAGTTTCCATGCGTGGCGCAATAGTGGCCAATCCGGCAAGCAGGAATTTATTTGTCTGAAAGGCAGCTATCACGGCGAAACCATAGGCGCGTTGGCCGTGACCGATGTGGCGTTGTTTCGCGATGCCTACGGCCCGCTGATCCAGCGTGCGCACGTAATTGCCGCACCGGATGCACGCCAGGCCGAAGCGGGTGAATCGGCGGCCGATGTGGCACGCCGTGCGGCGCGTGAACTGGAAGCTTTGCTGCAGCAACGCAGCGACAAGATCGCCGCCCTCATCGTGGAGCCCTTGGTGCAATGCGCGACCGGCTTCGCGATGTACGACCCGGTTTATCTGGCCGAAGTACGGGCGCTGTGTGATCGTTACGGCGTGCACCTGATCGCCGATGAGATTGCGGTGGGTTGCGGTCGTACCGGTACCTTCTTCGCCTGCGAGCAGGCCGGCGTTTGGCCGGATTTTCTGTGCCTGTCCAAGGGTATCAGTGGCGGTTACCTGCCCTTGTCGCTGGTGATGACACGCGATGCGATTTACCAGGCCTTCTACGATGCCGATGTACGGCGTGGTTTCCTGCATTCGCATTCCTACACCGGCAATCCGCTAGCCTGCCGCGCGGCACTGGCAACCCTGGCTATTTTCGACGAAGACCAGGTATTGCAGCGCAACCGCGACTGGGCGGAGAGTTTCACCGAGGCGCTAGCGCCGCTGGCGCAGCACGCGAAAGTCGGCCATTTCCGTCAGCGCGGCATGATCTGGGCCTTCGACGCCGTGATAAACGATGCCGTGCAAGCCGCGACTTTCTCGCGGCGCTTCTTTGCTGCTGGCCTGGAGCAGGAAATCCTGCTGCGCCCGATCGGCAACACCGTTTATCTGATGCCGCCCTATGTATTGAACGAGGAAGAGATGCAGCATCTGGCAACGCGCACGCTGCGCGTGTTTGAACAAGTGATGGGAGAGGCATGATGGAATTGCTCGCCAAGCTGGATAAGGAAATCCAGGCGCTGGAGCAGCGCGGCCTGAAACGGCGGCGGCGCATTGCCGATACCGCCTGTGCGCCGCAGGTGGTGGTGGACGGCAAGCCCATGCTGGCTTTCTGCAGCAATGATTACCTGGGCCTGGCGAATCACCCGCAGATCACTGACGCCCTGCGCCAGGGAGCTTCCCTGTATGGCACCGGCAGCGGCGCTTCCCACCTGATCTCCGGCCATTCGCGCGCGCATGCCGACCTGGAAGAGCGGCTGGCGGATTTCATGGCGCCGCACTTCGATTCGCCGCAGGCATTGTATTTCTGCACCGGCTACATGGCCAACCTCGCCGTGGTTTCCGCGCTGGTCGGAAAGGACGCGGTGATATTTTCCGAGACGCTCAATCATGCTTCGCTGATCGATGGCATACGTCTGGCGCGTTCGCAGGTCGAGATTTATCCGCATCGCGATGTCGAGGTACTGAAGGAGAAGCTGCAGGCCTGCCGCGCCGAGACCAAGGTGGTCGTGACCGACGCCGTGTTCAGCATGGATGGCGACATCGCGCCCTTGCGGGAAATCGCTGCCTTGTGCGAACGTCATAACGCATGGCTGGTGATCGACGATGCGCACGGTTTCGGCGTGCTCGGTGAAAACGGCCGCGGTGCACTGGAGCATTTCGGCTTGCGCTCGCCCAACATTATTTACATGGGCACGCTGGGCAAGGCCGCCGGTGTGGCCGGTGCTTTTGTTGCCGCGCATGCTACCGTCATCGAATGGCTGGTACAGCGTGCCCGTCCCTATATTTTTACAACCGCTGGTGCGCCAGCGCTGGCACATGCCTTGCTGACCAGTGTGGACATCATCAGCAGCGAAGAGGGCGCGCAGCGGCGCGCGCATTTGCAGGCGCTGATTGCACAGTTGAAAGAAGGCTTGAGCGGCATGCAGCAATGGCAGCTGATGGCCTCGGATACCGCGATCCAGCCGCTGGTGATCGGTGCCAACGAAGCCGCCCTGAGGGTGGCTGCCAGTCTTTACGAGGAAGGCATCTGGGTGCCGGCGATCCGGCCGCCCACGGTGCCGGCGGATACTGCGCGCTTGCGCATCACGCTGTCAGCGGCGCACAACAAGGACGAGGTGGCCCAGCTGGTCGCTGCCTTGAAGCGTCTTGAAAATCTCTCCGGAAAGGAAAATAAGTCATGACTGCTTCGTTTTCCTGTTTTATCACGGGTACCGATACGGAAATCGGAAAAACCCTGGTGTCGAGTATCATGCTGCGTCAGCTCGCGCGCAGTGGCGTCAAGGCCATCGGCATGAAACCGGTGGCGGCGGGGGCTGTCATGCGCGACGGTAGCTGGCACAATGACGATGTGGATGCCCTGGTTGCCGAAACGCAGCAATCCCTGCCGACCGCGCTGACCACGCCTTATCTGCTGCGCGAACCGGCGTCACCGCATGTGGCGGCGGCACTGGAGAACGTGGAGATCGACATCGGCCATATCCTCGACTGTTACCGGCAGGTGGTGGAGCAGGCCGATGCGGTGGTGGTGGAGGGTGTAGGCGGTTTCCGCGTGCCGCTGAACCAGCGCGAGGATACGGCTGACCTGGCGCAACGGCTGAATCTGCCG
>JAEZLB010000068.1 GCA_023435945.1 Pseudomonadota bacterium
GCTATTACTACAGCGAACCGCATCTGCAAGTAACGGGTACGATTACACGCGAGGGGAAACCCGTCAGGGTAACTGGCAGCGCCTGGCTGGATCATGAATGGTCGACGACGGTGCTGGATGAGCGTGCAGTGGGCTGGGACTGGATAGGCATCAATCTCGATGGCGGCGCGGCACTCACCGCCTTTCGCATACGCGGCAAGGATGGCAGCCAGTTGTGGTCCTATGCGAGTGTGCGTGAAGCAAATGGCCGCATCACCCAGTATGCGCCTGAACAGATACGCTTCATTCCTCACAGGAACTGGCGCTCGCCGCGCACACAGGCGGAATATCCTGTGGAGATGACGGTGGAAGTCAGTGATGAAAACGGCGTCACGCAGTGGCGGCTGATTCCGCTGCAGGATGACCAGGAACTGGATTCGCGTTCATCCACCGGTGCGGTCTACTGGGAAGGCGCTGTCACCGTGCAACGCAACGGCGAAACGAACGCAGCAACCGTGGGGCGCGGCTATCGGGAGATGACCGGCTACGTATCCGCCTTGAGACTTTGAATGAATTGAATTGACATGAACGAACCTAGACGGGACGCTGGCAAAGGCAGCCTTGCCACCCTGACCAAACTGCTGCCTTTCATGGCTCCCTACAAGCGACAGTTCGTACTGGCCGGCATCGCGCTGCTGATCGCCGCTGCTGCAACGCTGGCCATTCCCTACGCCTTCCGGCAACTGCTGGACATGGGATTCGGCTCCGAAGCAGCGATGCATCCCAATCAGGTCAATGGCTATTTCGTAGCGCTTTTCGGGGTCGCCACGGTCCTCGGCATTGCCACAGCAGCGCGTTTCTACATGGTGTCCTGGCTCGGTGAACGCGTGACCGCCGACCTGCGCGATGCCGTATATGCGCATGTCGTGACACAAAGCCCGCAATTCTTCGAGACTACCCGCACCGGCGAAGTACTGTCACGCCTGACCACCGACACGACGCTGATCCAGACCGTCGTGGGCACCAGCATTTCCCTTGCACTGCGCAACCTGCTGTTGTTCATCGGCGGCCTGGTCATGCTGTTCGTAACCAGCGTGCAATTATCTTCGTTGATCCTGCTGACGCTGCTGGTGGTCGTTCTGCCCATCGTCTGGTTCGGACGGCGGGTGCGCAAATTATCGCGCGCATCGCAGGACCGGATTGCCGACACCTCTGCACTGGCTGGGGAAATCCTGAATGCGATGCCCACAGTGCAATCCTTTGCGCGTGAGGAATACGAAGCGAAACGTTATTCCGATACCGTGCAAGGAGCGTTCCGCACGGCACTGAAGCGCATACAGGCGCGGGCATTACTGACCTTGCTGGCCATCGTCCTGGTATTCGGCGCCGTCGTTTTCGTGTTGTGGCTGGGCACGCAGGCGGTGCTGGACGGCAGCATGACTGTGGGGGAACTCGGCCAGTTCATCCTGTATGCAGTGATGGTAGCGGGCGCCATCGGCGCGCTTTCTGAAGTCTTCGGCGAAGCGCAACGAGCCGCCGGTGCGCTGGAAAGATTGCTGGAACTGTTGTCAGAACAATCGCCCGTCATGTCGCCCCTCGTGCCCAAGGCATTGCCACCCCGTATTGATACAGGCGCCAGCGCGAGTCTGAGCGAGGTGAGCTTTCACTACCCCTCGCGGCCGCAGGTCAATTCAATTACGTCGTTAACGCTGGATGTACGGCCGGGCGAAACAGTGGCAATCGTTGGCCCCTCGGGGGCTGGCAAGACCACGCTGTTCCAGTTGCTGCTGCGCTTCTACGATCCGCAGCAGGGACGCATCCTACTGGATGGCGTGGACATCCGCGAGCTGGCACTGAGCGATCTGCGCACGCGTATCGGCATCGTGCCGCAGGATACACAGATCTTTTCCGCCGATGCGATGACCAATATCCGTTATGGACGGCTGGATGCCAGCGATGACGAAGTGGTGCGTGCGGCGAAAATGGCCGCTGCCCACGAATTCCTGGAACGCCTGCCGCAGGGCTATCAAACCTTCCTGGGCGAGCGCGGCGTACGCCTGTCAGGCGGGCAGCGCCAGCGCATCGCGATTGCGCGTGCCCTGCTGAAAAATCCACCGCTGCTCTTGCTGGACGAGGCGACCAGCGCACTTGATGCCGAATCCGAGCGCCTGGTTCAGCAGGCCTTGGAAGCGGCAATGGTGAACCGGACTACGCTGGTCATCGCACACCGCCTGGCTACCGTGCAGCGTGCCGATCGCATCATCGTGATGGAACATGGCCGCATCGTGGAAGCGGGCACTCACGCGTCGCTGGTTGCGCAGGGTGGCTTGTACGCCAGCCTGGCGGCGCTACAGTTTGGGCAAGTAAGCTAAAATAGCGCGTCCTTCCGGACGCTACCGCATCCCAAAGGCCTGTACCCCATCCAGCAAACTCCAAAGACTGCAATGAAACAATATCTCGACCTCGTACGCACCATCCTCGATACCGGCAGCTGGCAGGATAACCGCACCGGCATCCGGACGATCAGCATACCGGGGGCAATGATGCGTTTCGATTTGCAGAAGGACGGTTTTCCGGCAGTGACCACCAAGCGCCTCGCATTCAAATCGGTAGTGGGCGAACTTTGCGGTTTCCTGCGCGCTTCACGCAGCGCAGCTGATTTCCGTGCGCTGGGCTGCAAAGTGTGGGACCAGAATGCCAATGAGAATGCCGAGTGGCTGGCCAACCCTTACCGCTTGGGTGAAGATGACCTCGGTGCCGTATACGGGGTGCAATGGCGCCAGTGGCCGGCTTACAAGCTGCTTGATGCAGACAGCACTGCGCAGCTGGAAGATGCACAGCGCCGCGGCTTCCGCATCGTGTCGCAACTCAAGGATGAAGGAAAAGACAAGGTATTGTTGTACAAGGCCATCGACCAGTTGCGCGATTGCCTGGATACCATCCTCAAGAATCCGGGCAGCCGCCGCATTCTCTTCCACGGCTGGAATTGTGCAGAACTGGATGCCATAGCCTTGCCGGCATGCCATCTCCTGTACCAGTTCATTCCCAACCCTGCCACCAAGGAAATTTCGCTGTGCCTGTATATCCGCAGCAATGATATCGGCCTGGGTGCGCCTTTTAATCTTGCTGAAGGCGCAGCGCTGCTGCACCTGGTAGGCCGGCTGACCGGTTATACGCCGCGCTGGTTCACCTACTTCATCGGCGATGCGCATATCTACGAGAATCATCTCGACATGCTGAATGAGCAACTCCAGCGCGATCCTTATCCGGCCCCCAGGCTGGTGATCTCGGACCGCGTGCCTGATTATGCAAAAACTGGCAAGTACGAACCGGAATGGCTGGAAAAGATCGAACCTTCCGACTTTTCGCTGGAAAACTACCAGCACCATGCGCCACTGACAGCACCGATGGCGGTGTAAAGTTCCGCGCTGCTGTCTCGTTCTCTCGCTCTTTCCTATCGCTGATGGCTACCGGCATCGGGCGGGCAACCATCAGCGTACGCCATCAATAACATGTCTCGGCCATATTGGCGCCCTCGATAGCACTACTTGAGCCGAGTCAAACCATTCGAGTCTGCGCTTCTTAGCATGAAGGCACACCTTTTACCGGGAGCTTTCATGAAATCCTCTGCCCTACTCACTCCTCTCGTCTTGACTGCATCCGCCCTGCTCCTGTCTGGTTGCATGCACCATCATGGATATGAAGATCGCTATCCTGATGCGAATGCCGCTACTCATCGTGGATACATGCATCACGACAACCCCAGGAACCAGGCAGCCATGTGCGAGGAATACAGCAAGATGACTCCGGAAGAACGAAGAGCCCGCATGACTGCGCATCACGGACAGATGTCACAGGAGATGCTGCAACAGCATGAGAGAAGACTGCAAGAGGGGTGTGCGCTGAAAAATTAAGGCAAATCCTTTCAGGCTTTTCTTACTGTCGGCCAGATCCTTCCTGCCCCTCCTGCAGCTCTGTGACTGGGAGGGCCGGTGCGAAGGAACTTATATCAGAAGGGTTACTCCATCAGCAATATAGGTTTCCTGGCCATGAAAAGCCTCCGCCGCATTCGCAAAATAACACCGCAGGCGCTATCCAGTGTTAGGGAGTGGCTTTTATTGCTGATATGGCCGGCACTCGGTCTCATTATCGTTGGCCTCATAACAAGCGCCGCCTCCTCTCAGGCCAAACAGCTCATCAAAGATGGTGAGCAGATGGTCCAGAGCAAGACCCATTCGCTCACTAATTCATATGCCCAGCAATTGATGGTCATGGTCGAGCAAATCGACCAGATCACTTTGCGCATGAAGAATGAATGGGAGAATTCCAAAACCTCCGTGAATCTGGAGCAGGTCAGGGACCTGGGACTTTTTCCGCAAAGCCCGCTGCTATACGCATCCATCTTCGATGGTGCCGGCACCCTTATTACCAGCACCCTGCTTGAAGGCAGTGGTCATGTCAACGCTTCCGACTTTTCCTTCTTCAAGATACATCAGGAAAATTGCTGCCTGGGCCTGACGATTACTTCCCCTACTCTGGGCAGACGAGTAAATGGACGCCTTCCCATCCATTTTGCGCGGCGCCTCGATCAGATCGACGGCTCTTTTGGCGGTGTTGCCGTCGTTTCGGTAGACCCTTTTTATCTTGCCGCTTTTCAGGAAACCGCCATTATTGGCGAAAAGGATTTCATTACCCTGAATACGCAATCCGGAGCCGCATTAACCAGCAAGGTTGGCGTCAAAACAGAGAATACGCCCATGTTTTATGCTGCGACGCCACACTTTGCGACCCGGGAAGGGAGCCGACTGGAAAACGGCAACCGCTTTAACGATCACGAAGATCGCTACGTTGCCTGGAAAAAAGTCGGCGACTACCCGCTGTATGCCGTCACCGGACTTTCAATTGACGATGCGATGCTACCTTATCGCACCCAGGCCTCGGCGCAGCTCAACACGGCAATCGCACAAGGCATACTGATCATGGCCTTTTCGCTGGCGGGCACTGTGCTCACGGCCTTTCTTTTCAGGCGTAACCGGCATGCGGAAAAAACGCAGAGCACCTATCGCTTGACCACCGATGCAGCGAAGGAAGGTTTTTATGTATTAAGGCCTATCCAAGAACGCCAGGGAGAAATCAAGGATTTTGAGATAGTGGACTGTAATAACCATGCAGCAGAATTGCTGGGTAAGACACGCCAGGATTTGCTGCATATGAAAATTCATGATTTCCCTCCTCCCATCAACGAGGATATGCTGGCGCTATTCAGCTCGGCCTACCAACGCGGCATGGTGGAGGAAGAAGTACGTGTCTCGCCGCGCAGCCCCTTGCGTGCAAAGTGGATCTACCGGCGTATGATTCGCTCCGAACTGGGACTGGCGGTGACCATACGGGACATCTCTGAGGAAAAAATCCATGAACAGGCACTGGCTGACTTAGCCAATACCGACACGCTGACCCGGCTTCCCAACCGGAACTGGCTCCAGGGTTTCCTGCCTGATGCACTCAGGCATGCCGCATATGGAACCGGCTACCTGGCGCTGTTATTCATCGATCTCGACAACTTCAAGAATATCAACGACACACTGGGACAT
This sequence comes from Pseudomonadota bacterium, assembly GCA_023435945.1. Taxonomy (GTDB): domain Bacteria; phylum Pseudomonadota; class Gammaproteobacteria; order Burkholderiales; family Burkholderiaceae_D; genus JAEZLB01. Next base: position 5,571 of record JAEZLB010000068.1, read on the forward strand.
GATGCGGGCGACGAACTGCTGGTTCAGGCATCGCATCGACTGAAGGAAGCAGTGCGTGCCAGTGACCATGTGGCACGACTGGGGGGCGATGAGTTCGTGGTGGTACTAGAACACCTTGAAACCGAAGAAGACATAGCGCTGGTAGCCAATACCATTGTGCAAACCATAGCCAAGCCATTTGCGCTGAAAACAGGAACCGGCAACGCCATCAATGCCTCCATAGGAATCAGCATCTATCCCAAGGATGGCGTAGACAGCGAAACCCTGCTGAAGCACGCGGATATTGCCATGTACGCAGCCAAAGCCGCTGGCAAGGGACGGTATGCCTTTTATCATCCTCAACTGTCCGATTCCCTGCTGCATCGCCTAAGCAAGGAACACGCATTAAAGGAGGCCGTGGAAAGACAGGAGTTTGTTGTTCTTTATCAGCCGCGTGTGGATACTGAAACGGGGCGGATTGCCAGCATGGAAGCTTTGGCACGATGGCAACGCCCCGGGCACGGCACGATCGCTCCCGACAATTTCATCGACACGGCAGAGGATCTGGGACTGATTATTCAGATCGGTGAATCCATCATCGAACAGGTATGCAAGCAAATCGCGGACTGGAAAGCGCAAGGACTGGATATCGTACCGGTCTCCATCAACATTTCTCCCAAACAGCTTAAGTCGGGTACGGTCAGCGCTTTCCTCAAGGACGCCTTGCAGCGCTATCAGATCGAGCCTTATTTCATCGAAGCCGAGCTAACCGAATCGGCGGTCATCGATAACAGCGCGATTGTGGAAAACGAACTCACTGCCTTGCGCAACAGTGGCATCAAGCTGATGATCGACGATTTCGGAACCGGCTACTCCTCCATGGCACAGCTATATCGGCTGGACGTGGATGCCCTAAAAATCGACCGAGGATTCATCAAGGCCCTGACTTATGGCAACGAAGGTCAGCAGCTGTTCCGCGCCATAGGCACCATGGCCGATGCGCTGGACATGGATGTAGTGGCTGAGGGTGTCGAAACCATGGAAGAGTTCCAGGTACTGCGAACCATGCATTGCAATGAAATCCAGGGATTCCTTATTTCGGAACCTGTGGAAGCGAGCAAAATGAGTGAGCTGCTACGCAGGCGCTTCCTTCTTCCTGTTGAGCCCGCAGTAGAAAAGAACGTCAGCGCGTAAACCAAGGACTGTTCCCCTAAGCAGGAACCAGCAAGGCTGCTCCCCCTACCCTTTTCGGAACAAGAGCCACTTGTGCCACTTGTTGAGAGAATCCTCCTCCCTTGTTGGATTCTTCGCACTCAAGTGTGGCATATACCGCCACAGAGTCGCCATAAATCTTGTTACGAAGCAAAGATTGGCCTAAATTCCCATAGACGAGAAGGCTTAAAGGTCACGCAGTAGCGCTGCCGAGAATTATTCGAATCACTATTCGGGGAGATGGGAATGGAAATCAGGCATTATCTGATGGGGGGAGTATTCACCCTGCTTGCCTTATGCGGGCAGGCCTATGCGCAAGATGGCGTCACCGACACCACGATACGCATCGGGCAGACTGCCGGTTTAACCGGCATCGTTGCAGCGCCAGTAAAAGAAATGAATGAAGGGGCGCTGGCCTATTTCCACATGGTGAACAAGCAGGGCGGCGTGCATGGACGGAAAATCGAACTGATTACGCTGGATGATAAGTTCGATCCCGCCCTGACCAAAGCCAATGCTGAAAACCTGATCAAAAAAGAACGCTTGTTCTCCCTGTTTCAGGGGCGCGGCACACCCCACAACCAAGGTATTCTTCCTATACTCGCTGAAAACAAAATACCCCTGCTTGGTCCGGCAACTGGTGCTTCCGTCTTTCATATGCCGCTACATCCATGGCTATTCAATGTGCGCGCCAACTACCATGTGGAGATCGACGCCATCATCCGGCATCTGAACCTGACCGGACTCAAGCGCATCAGCTTGCTGCATGTAGACGATGCCTTTGGCCGTGACGGCTTGGCCGGCTTTGAGCAAGCAATGTCGAGCACCGGCCTGACGCCGGTTTCCATCACCACCTTTGCCCGCGTCGATCCCGACAACGACGCGGCAGCAAAAGAAATCATCAAGCATGATCCGGCGGCAGTAATCATACTCAGTTCGTCGAAGAACACAGTGGGCGTGATCAAGGCTATTCGCAAACATGGCGGCTTCATGCAGCTCATTACCCTGTCAAATAACTCCTCGGAATTTTTCATCAACGACCTGGGTCCCGATGGTGCTGGCGTCATCGTGTCGCAGGTCACGCCGGCGCAGTCGAATGCCACGCCGCTGGGCCAGGAGTTCCTGAAAGCCGCGAAGGAAACCAATGCCACGATTTCCTATGCGGCGATGGAAGGTTTCCTGAATGCGAAGGTGTTGGTGGAAGGGTTGAAACGGGCAGGGCGCGATCTCACCCGCGAGAAATTCGTGAAAGCGCTGGAATCGATAAAAAACATGGATTTCGGCGGTGTCGTCCTATCTTTTGGTCCTACTGATCGTACCGGCAGCGAATTCGTCGAGCTGACCATCATCAGCAGGTCGAAAAAATTCATTCGCTGATTTTTCGTTTTCTTCATTCACCTTATCCGGGCGGGCCATGGGTCCGCCCTTTTTACTCCGGCACCCCAGACGGAAATTGCATGCTTTCCCCTTCACTTTCACCCCAATAAATCAGTCCATGCATTACTTTTGGTGAAGGGGCGCCTATAGAGACCCTCGTCTTTCCATGCATGAAAGTCGGAGCTTTCAGCTCTGCTCAAAAGTCCGATCTAATCCCGCAATTTGCGGTCCAATAAAGGTCCGATTCATTGTCTGGCACCATTGCCGTGAATGGAGCCGCTCCATGCGAGATGAACATACTCCCTTCAAGAACCGCCGTGAGGCCGGCTTGCAGCTTGCAGCCGAACTGGCTTATCTGAAGAAGGAAAAACCCATCGTTCTGGCCCTGCCTCGTGGTGGCGTTCCGGTTGCCTATGAGATTGCTTATGCACTCTCGGCGCCGCTGGATGTGCTGCTGGTACGCAAGATCGGTGCCCCTTTCTTCCCCGAACTGGGAATAGGCGCCGTCGTGGAGGGCCCATCTCCGCAGCATGTGATTAACGAAGCGCTGGTCAACCGGCTCAATATTGACCCGGCTTACCTGCAGGAAGAACAGCAACGCCAGCTTGCGGAAATTAAAAGGCGACGCCAGCGTTACTGCGGCCACCATATGCCGCTGCAGGTACATGACCGTACCGTCATCGTGGTTGATGACGGCGTCGCAACCGGTGCGACCATGATGGTCGCCCTGAAAGCGCTCGCACAAAACCACGTACGCAGGTTGGTCTTTGCAGTACCGGTGGCACCGCCGGAGGTGATATC
>JAEZLB010000086.1 GCA_023435945.1 Pseudomonadota bacterium
GAAGTCGAAGCGCTCCGAATTGAAGTTTGTGAACTGGTATTCGACCTTGGCACTCCAAGCATCGGTGAGAGCCACTTCCACACCGCCGCCGAAGGTCGCTCCGACGAAGGTTGCAGATGCCTTATCGCTGAAGCCCGGATTAGTCGGGTCTACCCCAGGTGTGATATCGAGTTGGCCCTCGCCACGGCCGATAGCGACGCCAGCAAGTCCATAAACCAGCGCTCGATCGAAGGCGTATCCGATGCGCGCCGTCAGCGTGCCGAAGTAGTCGAGCGAAGATCGCGTCTTATAATACGGACCTTGATCGGAGCCGAGAAAGCCATTCCGATCGACGAGATCGGCCAGATGGATTGCTCCTTCGACACCAAGCACGAGCGATGAAATCTGGAGGTTGTAGCCAACCTGCACGCCGCCGAGCATCCCCTCGATCGCGGCGCTACTGTCGCTGCCCGCGAAGGTCTCAGCTGGGGTATAAAATCCCGGGATTCCGAAAAGAGCGCCGTTCGTCGTGACCGAATTATCGGTTGTATCAAGGTGCCCCCAGGAGTAACCGACATTGCCGCCAAGATAGAAGCCCGTCCATTTGAACGGTGCGGCCGCCACCGGCGCATCCTTGAGCGAACCGCCGTAGACCGGCCCGCCAAGATCCGCTGCACTCGCAAGGCTCGTGCAAGCCACGAGCGCTACTACTCCCAGTACTGATCGCATAAATCCCCTCAATGCAGACGTGAGCGAACAAACATTTAGCAAGCTACATTATTCTGCCAGCGTCGTAAGGGGCTCCAAGTCACCACCTGTGCGCATGTGCCCTATCGGGCACATCGCTACCCGGTGGACCACAGCCGCACCTTGCCTGCTGTGAGCAACCTTTGAACACTTTCTCCCGACGGGGCGCGCAAGAACATTACAGGAACTTCACCCGGAAATCCGTTGGGCCCGATAGCACTTTCGGGTTTGCTTGGCGACCAGCACCGTGCTAAGTGCCATGCGCGCCTGACGGGAGACGTGGCCGAGTGGCTGAAGGCGGCGGTTTGCTAAACCGTTATACGCTCTAAAGGCGTATCAGGGGTTCGAATCCCCTCGTCTCCGCCAAATCACGTTGGAATTATTATGTAATTTCGGCGATTTGCCATCTTACCCGCCGTGCTACCCGCCGTCCGGTTTGCTGCTGGATGCCACGAGATGCGACAGCCGCGGATCGCGGGTAAGCCGCCAGATCGCACACACCGTCGAACGTGAGTCTATTACGGCCCAGTCGGCGCGCGAATAGCAGCATCCATGCAGCGGAGCTGCTGAAGTCACCAAATTTACGCCGCCACTCTCTGCCGCGCGCGATTGCCCTGCCCGGTGCCAGGATGCTCTGCATGATCGCCGACGAGTGCACGGTAGGCCTCGGCACCTCGGCGACGGGCTCTGGCGCTGGCGTCGTCTTGCGACGCGACTGCAGCGGCGCGAGCTTTTTCTTCTTCATGGGCTTGCCCAGCAGCTGCGCTCGAATTGCTCGACCGATGACCTCGCCGACGAGTGAGGGGACCGCGCTCCCGAGCATGCGCTGGATATCGTTGCGGCCGCAGTCGAACACGAGGCCGTCGGGGAAGTTTGCAGCCGGCACCGCTCCTGAGCCGACAGGCGCCAGTTGGTCCAGTGGAACGGTCCCGTTGCTGGACCCGGCTGCGCCTGGATCGTCCACGACGGTCGGTTCTTTGCTAGCTTCTAAGGAAGCTCCAGTAGCGCGTGCGCCAGCCGCACAGCGGAAGCCCGCCGCCACGTGGCGTGTGCCAAAGATAGTTCTCTCCCTCCGGGATGCTCGGCAGCAGGTCGGCCCACTTGCCTGTCATCCGAAGCGATGGCTCGTTCAGCCGCTCGGGCACATCGCCGAGCGCGTCCCATGTCGTCCGATAGGGCAGATAGCATGGGACCCGGTGGCCTCTCATTTGGGAACGAGCTCGTAATCGTAGTCTGGACTGACCCGGCCAAGGGAACCCAGCACTACATCGGCCACCCAGAAGTGCCGGACGCCTTCCTGACCGCACCAAAGGCACAGTGGGATGAGGTCGTATTGGGGAATCGGCCGTAGGCGATGCACTGAAGTAAGCCGTCTGGAGGTGGAATTTCCGCTGTGTAATGGCGCGCGATCCAAGCAGTCCGCGCGAAGTTCGCCGGGCTCTGCGTTGACTCAATGACAACAGCTTTCCGAGGCTTCGCTGGGACAACGGGGAGACTGCGCCAGATCTGGACAGGCAGGGGCCTCAACGCCAAATCGGTTGAGCATGTTCGCGTGGACGTCGAGCGTGCGGCGTCGCCCGGCATCTAGCCCTGTGCCTGCCGCTAGTGGGGAAAGGTGACATTAGCAGTGACCGCGTCTTCCCCGTGCGAGATCGTGACATTCTGGCCTTTGGGCAGATGGACGATGTCGCCCAGCCCTGAGGTGATGCCGCCCGACGCGGCGCGCCGTTTCGACTACGCTTATGTGAAAAAATTGTGAAAACTTTACGGAGCACAGTCGCAACCCATAGCCACCACCGTGTGTGCCAGAGTTTCTCCTTGCGCCCACATAGGGCGTGCGAGAGAACACGCCCATGCAGACACGGCCGCAGTTCCTGTTCGATTTCAGCCTGACGCTGCTAGCGGAGGTCGTGCCGTAGGGCGAGCCCGGCGCCCGCTCGCTGCACTGGTTCGGTCCCACCAGGGGCCAATACTGGATCGCCGCCGGCCAGGATCTGCTTCTGGAGTATAGTGCCGAGGAGATAGCGAGATCGGGTCTGCCCGCGTTTTGCGACTATTACATCGTGCGCCACCACGAAGACCTGCTGGACATGCTGCCATCGATTCTGGAGCCGGTGCCGGGGGACCTTGCGCGGTGGTATGCGTGGGGAGCTGAAGACGAGGAGACTTGGGACAAGCGCGATCTGGCCCTGTCCTGGATCAGCGGGCGCACGCTCGATTTAGGCTATCTGTCTCCCGCCGCCGATATTCGTCTCTGGGCCGATCTCACGTCCGTCTATATCACTTGGGACAATCGTGGCTTCCGGATCGGCAAAGCGCCGGCCTCGAGCGCATAAGCCGGCAGTATCGCGTTGCAGCGCCCAATGTTTGAGACGCAGTGCACAGCTTCCACGCACGTCTCATCCAGGAGATGGCCGAGCGCGTTGAGGCCGTGGTCGGCGGCGCGCTGGATCCAGCCATCGCAATAGATCTCGACCAGTTGGCGAGGGAACGGCAGCGCGGGCGTGCGCTTGAAGCGGCGCTGGCACGTTCTTATCCACCCCTAGGGCTCGCACGGCGTTCCTCCGAACACGGTGTCCGAATGCTCCGGGAGTAATGCACAAGGTCCAATGACGCTGGCGCTATTAGAATCGGGCTCGTCCTATTTCCAACTTCACCAGCTCAGTTTAACCGCTCCTCTTTCGACCGAACAGCAATGCTAGAGCCAGAGCGGCTGCGAACGTGATTGATGCCAGCGCAATCGACAGAAGGAGCGCGCCAAATTACCCGAAGCGGCTGATCACCATCGCATAAGTGAGCGGAGCAGCGGCCGAAAGCAGGAAACTGGGTGCGATAAGCCGTCCTACGAAATGGACATAGGTGCGGTGGTCGAAGAGTACGAGTGGCAGGGAGCCGCGCGTGATGGTGACGAGACCGTTCCCCGCTCCGTAGAAGAAAGCGAATGTGACGACAGCGGGCCAGTCGCTCGCGAACAGGCCGGCAATGAAGCTGAACGGCAGAATGGCCGTCGCAATTATGTTCAGGAGGAGAGGATGAAGCCGTCGTCCGAATAGGACCTCGCAGAGCCGTGCAGTTGACTGGCCGATGCCACAAAGCGTTGCGACACTGACGGCGGCATGGATAGCTATCCTGTGGGCAGACATTCCCGAATTGAGAAAATTGGTGAGCGTCACGATCAGCGCGTATACTCCGGCAGCCACGAAATGCTGCCTTCCGCTGGCTGCCGCAGGAGTGAACTGCGCTAATGTGTGACGCTCAGGAAGATCGTCGTATCGTCCGTTGGGAAGCGTTAGATGGAGGGAAACTGTCGCGAGGGCGATGACCGCATAGCCCACGAGAGCACCGCGCCACCCCAGCATTTCTGCGAGCACGTTGCCGACCGGCCAGAATGCGGTTGATGCCAAGCCGCCGAGCAGGGTGATCTGGGACATGGGCACCCGAGCCTCCGGTCCTCCGATGCGCACCAGAGCGGCGAACGCGACATCGTAAAGCGACAGCCTCATGCCCAGGCCAAGGAGGATCCATCCGAGAAAATAGAGAGGCGGCTGATAGCAGACGGCGATCGCAAGGCATCCGGCAGCATTGAATGCCGCGCCGGCACTCATCACCGACCGGCCGCCGTGTTGATCAATCAGCCGGCCGATAACGGGTGAGCTCAGCCCCATCACCGCAGTGCCGCCGAGAAGCCGCCGTGGACGAACTCGCGGGACCAGCCAAGATCGGATACGATGTGCTCGCCAAAGACACCGATCAGATAGTAGGAGACGCCCCAGGAGATGAGCTGCGAAAAGCCGAGGCAGACGATGGCACGTCGCAAGATCACAGCTTTGGCACTCCTGAGAGCGAGCGGATTCGATCCGTCCTAACACGTGGAAGACGAGCCTTTCTGCGTAGCCCTGCCCGTTCATAGATGCAGAGTCCCGCTGAACACCTCGACAGCGGTGCCGACGACGCGGGCGCTCAGTCATACGGTTCCTCGCGGCTCGTTACGTCCAACAGACCCGCTGATAGAGCCGTGAGGGCTGCCATCGCCCTGTTGAACAGCACAATCCGCCCGGGGTGCTTGAGGGCCGCCTTCACTCCCGCGCCGAAAACCGCCCACAGCGCGGTGCAAGGCGTCGCCAGAAGGACGAAGGTTGCGGTGACGAGAACGAGGGTCGAAAGGTAGTCGTCCGCCGGGGCGACATAGACAGAAATGGCCGAGATCGCCATCATCCACACCTTCGGATTGAGAAACTGAAATGCTGCTGCGTGCCACACGCGAAGCGGCGACTTGGTCTCTACGTCCTTTGGCTCTCCAGCCCCCAAACACGCCAAGCCAAGTAAATGAGGTAGGAGGCCCCGGCAATCTTCAGGACATTCCGGATTACCGGTTGGCCACGACCAATGCTCCAACCCCGGCGCCACACAGGAGCAACAGCAGTCCGACGCCGACCTGAACTCCGACCAGCGCAGGGATCGTCCGCCCAAAGCCAAAGGCCAAACCGGAGGTCGTCAGGAACAAGTTGTTTGGACCCGGCGTTCCGGACATCACGATAGAGAAGATGACTAGCGAGACGACGGACGCGACGCTCACGGCCTGATGGCCTTCATGCCGGAGTGTATCGACGACGCCTTCCTGGCTGCCTGTCCCGATCTCCGCGTCATCGCCTGCGCGCTCAAGGGCTATGACAATTTCGACGTCACGGCCTGCACGCGCCGCGGTGTTTGGCTCACCATTGTGCCGGACCTGCTGACAGCACCAACCGCGGAGCTGACGATCGGCTTAATGATCGTGCTTTGTCGGAACATCGTGCCAAGCGATCGGCTCGTACGTGGTGGTGAATTTGGCGGCTGGCGTCCGATCCTTTACGGTACGGGTATCGATGGCAGCACGGTCGGCCTTATCGGCGCCGGTGCGCTCGGCAAGGCGGTTGCCCGGCGTCTCGCCGGATTTCGGACGACACTGCTCTACACGGACAACTCGCCCCTCTCGACCGATCAGGAAGAGGAGCTGAGGCTCCGCCGCGTGGCGCTCGACGAGCTCCTGGGGCGCAGCGATTTCGTTCTGCTCTGCTTACCCCTGCTGCGCTAAACAAGACATCTGGTGAACCGGGATTTCCTTGCTCAGATGAAACCCGGCGCCTTGCTGATCAATACTGCGCGCGGATCACTCGTCGACGAGACCGCCGTCGCCGATGCGCTGAAAGATGGGCGCCTCGCCGGTTATGCAGCCGATGTCTTCTCGATGGAGGATTGGGCACTGCCAGACCGGCCGCATCAATATTTTCGGCAGCTATCTATGCGCCCGCGAAGCGGCCCGGTGCATGTCCACTCTCCACGGGGGAAGATGTGGATCGATCGTGAATGCATCCTCGCTGGCCGCACACACGGGCGCTCCCGGAGAGTACATCGATTACGCGGGCGCCAAAGCGGCCATGGATGCGATGACAATCGGGTTGGCCAAGGAATTGGGACCGGCCGGTGTGCGGGTGAATGGGGTGAGGCCCGCTTTCATCGATACCAAAATCCACGCGCTTTCAGGCCCCGGAGCGCGCGAAACTACTGGGCCAGCAGACACCACTCGGGCGGGCCGGAACGCCGCCCGAAGAGGTGGGCGAAGCGATCATCTGGCTGCTCTCGGATTCGACATCGTATGTCACCAGGGCACTGATCGACATGGCGGGCGGCCGTTAGTATCTGGTCGGCCCCTTTTAAACGGGGGTCAAAGGCTGTGCCGGTGGCGTCCGCCCGGAGTCGCTCCGGCCGCAGTCCTTGCGACCCCTGGAGAGCCATTGGAAATGGTGATGCATGCGGATATCACTACGTCGTGTCGGAATACTGCTTATTGTCCTTGGTAGCGCTCGATTATTTGCTGTGAGTGCATCAGGCCGCGTTCGTCCGAGGAGCGACCGCCCGCTAGGTTGGATGCCTCCGGATAGGGGTCAATGAGCGCCGCTTCGACCTCGAACGCCGTCTTTTCGTCCAGGCCGTGGCGGTGGATGACGTGCGCGACCTCGCAGCCGCTGACCCGAATTTCACGAATTCTCTGAAGCTTTTCGGTCAGCTCATCCGCATCGGT
>JAEZLB010000125.1 GCA_023435945.1 Pseudomonadota bacterium
CAGCATCTGGACCGCTGGCTGGGATCACGCGAAGAGTTCCTCAAGGTATAAACAGGCCTGCACCGATGGGCTATGATAGAGCCTGCAAATTAGGATGAACTGCCATGACGCTGACCGAACTGAAATACATTGTTGCCGTCGCCCGTGAAAGGCATTTCGGCCATGCGGCCGAGGCCTGCTTCGTTGCTCAGCCGACGCTATCGGTAGCTATCAAGAAGCTCGAAGACGAACTGGGCGTCACCATTTTCGAACGCGGCGGTTCTGAAGTGTCGATGACACCCATCGGCGCACAGATCGTGGCACAGGCCGAGCGCGTGCTGGAGCAAACCGCTGCGATCAAGGAAATTGCCAAGCAGAACAAGGACCCGCTGGCCGGGCCGCTACGCCTGGGCATCATCTACACTATCGCTCCTTACCTGCTGCCGCAACTGGTGCGCATCATGATAGAGCGCACGCCGCAGATGCCGCTGATCCTGCAGGAAAATTTCACGCAACGCCTGATCGAACTGCTGCGCCAGGGTGAACTGGATGCCGCCATCATGGCACTGCCGCTCCCCGAACATGGACTGGTGGTGCAGCCCCTGTATGACGAACCCTTTGTCGTGGCCCTGCCACAGGACCATCCCTGGGCTGGCCGCGCCAGCATCAGTGCCGACGAACTACGCTCGGAAACCATGCTACTGCTCGGCACCGGCCATTGTTTCCGCGACCAGGTGCTGGAAGTCTGTCCTGAAATGTCTCGCTTCTCCAGCGGCGGCGATGGCATTGCCCGCACCTTTGAAGGTTCGTCACTGGAAACCATTCGTCACATGGTGGCGTCCGGCATAGGCATTACGGTCTTGCCGCAAGCCTCGATTCCCGACAACGACGCTGCCGACGGCATGCTGCGGTATGTTCCCTTCACCGAGCCGGTGCCATCGCGCCGCGTCGTGATCGCCTGGCGCAAGAGTTTTCCGCGCACGGCCGCTATCGAGGCGATACGCGATGCCATACATGCTTGCGACCTGAAAGGCGTGACCATGCTGGACAAGGTCGAATGACACGCTTTCTCTTTGCCTTCTGCTAAAAGCCGCCTGGCGGCTTGCTCTTATGAACCGACTGCACTTGTATTTCCGCCTGGTCCGGATGGACAAGCCTATTGGCACCCTGCTGCTGTTGTGGCCTACCCTATGGGCCTTGTGGCTGGCTTCGGATGGCGTGCCGGACTGGAAGCTACTACTTATTTTCACGCTCGGCACCTTCCTGATGCGCTCCGCAGGCTGCGCCATCAATGACTACGCCGACCGCGATTTCGACAGGCATGTGAAGCGCACCGCCGAACGGCCGCTGACTACCGGCCGCATACAGGCCTGGGAAGCGGTCATGGTCGCCGTCGTGCTGGCGCTACTGGCGCTGCTGCTGATCATTCCCTTGAATGCGCTGACCAAACAGCTGGCCGTAGCCGCGGCTGTCATCGCCGGCACCTATCCCTACTTCAAGCGTTTTTTCGCCATTCCCCAGGCTTACCTGGGCATTGCCTTCGGCTTCGGCATTCCCATGGCATTCGCCGCCGTGCAGGATACGGTACCGCTAGTAGCGTGGCTGCTGCTGATCGCCAATATATTCTGGGCGATTGCTTACGACACGGAATATGCGATGGTGGATCGCGACGACGATCTCAAGATAGGCATCAAGACAGCGGCAATCACCTTCGGCCGTTTCGATGTGGCAGCAATCATGGTGTGCTATGCAATGGCGCTGGCGCTGATCATGGTATCCGGCTGGCAGTTCGGTTTAGGCATCTGGTTCCATGCCGGCCTGCTGCTTGCAGCGGGCATGGCCGCCTATCATTACACGCTGATTCGCGACCGTGAACGCATGAGCTGCTTCGCGGCCTTCCGGCACAATAACTGGCTGGGCGCTGCGATCTTTGCCGGTATCGCGCTGGATTACGCATTCCGCTGAGTCCGCCTTCTTCAAGCCCCAGCCTTCTCCTGCAAAATGCTGCCCGACACTCCATTGCAGCGATTCCTGCAACGGCACGGGTATTCATGGGCGCATGAATGTACGCCCATGAAGCCATTCACTCCTTGCCGAACTCCTCTCCCAGTTCGCGCCCCCGCTGAGCGGCGGCCTTTGCTGCACGCACGATCGCATCCTTTACGCCATCCTGATCCAGGCTGGTCAGCGCCGCATAGGTGGTGCCGCCCTTGGAGGTGACACGCTCACGCAGGATGGACACCGGCTCAGTGGCATTGGCTGCGAGCTGGGCTGCGCCGCGGAAGGTTTCGATAGCCAGCTCCGTACCCTGCGCCTCGGTCAATCCCATCTCCCTGGCCGCCTGCTGCATCGCCTCGATGAAATAAAATACATAGGCCGGACCGCTGCCGGAAATAGCGGTGACCGGATCGATGAGTGTTTCATCATCCAGCCATACGGTCTTGCCAACCGCACGCATGATGGCGTCGGCCTGATCGCGCTGCTGCGGCGACACGCCCTTCATCGCCGCCATGCCGGTCGTTCCCATACCTACCAGCGCAGGCGTATTCGGCATGGTACGCACGATGGATTCATGGCCATCCAGCCAGCGCGACAGATCGGCAGCACGAATACCGGCCGCAATCGACAGCACCAGCTGCGCCTGCACATGCGGTTTCACCTGCTTCACCACCTCACGCATTTGCTGCGGCTTGACCGCCAGTACGATCACGTCGCATGAGGCGAGTATTTCATCGATACGGTTCGCGGTCGTCACACCGAACTGGTGGCGCAGGCGATTCAATGCTTCCTCGTTAATATCGACCACATGGATGTTGGCGCCATCCGTCAGCTTGCCGGCCAGGCCGCCAATTAGGGCAGCTGCCATATTGCCACCGCCGACGAACCCGATTTTCACCTGCTTAGTCATACTTTCTTTCTCCAAAGATGGCCGTTCCTATCCTGACCATGGTCGCGCCTTCGGCAATCGCAGCCTGCATGTC
>JAEZLB010000160.1 GCA_023435945.1 Pseudomonadota bacterium
CGGCTCTTCCTGAGGCTTCGGTTCAGAGCGCCAGTGTTCAACCCGGAGAGAAACTGGGAGAGGCATTAGAAGATATCGAGCGCGATGCTATCGTGCGTGCACTCGAGCAGACGCGCTACAACAAGACCAAAGCGGCCGCACTTCTCGGAATGACGTTTAGATCATTGCGGTATCGAATAAAGAAACTTGGGATTGAGTAGCGGGTGAAGATCATATTTCTATGAGACTCAGCATCGTCGTGCCCTGCTTCAACGAGGAAGAAAACATCGCCGAGTTGCATAGACGCGTGTCCGATGCCGCAAGTGCGGTCGTCGGCAACGAGTTCGAACTTGTACTGGTAAATGATGGTTCACGCGACAACACATGGCTCGTCATGACGAACCTCGCCGCTACCGATCCACGCGTAGTGGCAATCAATCTAGCGCGCAATCATGGACACCAACTGGCACTGTCCGCCGGTCTTTCGCTGGTGTCCGGCGAGCGTGTGCTGATTCTGGACGCGGACCTTCAAGATCCTCCGGAACTCCTGCCGCAAATGATGCAACTCATGGATGAAGGCGCGGAAGTTGTCTATGGCCAGCGGATCGCGCGGAGTGGCGAGACGTGGTTCAAGCGCGGTACCGCTTCCCTTTTTTATCGCCTGCTCCATCTGCTATCGGAGACTCGCATCCCGCCCGATACCGGCGATTTTCGACTGATGTCTCGACGCACGCTGGACATCCTCAATCGAATGCCCGAGAGGCAGCGTTTCGTCCGCGGCATGGTGAGTTGGATTGGATTCCGCCAGGTCGCCTTGCCGTACATGCGACAAGAGCGACGCGCGGGGACCTCGAACTACCCCACGCGAAGGATGATTCGTCTCGCGTTGGATGCAATCACCGGCTTCTCGACGCGGCCATTGCGTATGGCGTCACTCCTGGGCCTGGTATTCGGACTGATCGGGTGCTGCGGCATAGTCGTTTCCGTTATCAGCTGGATCGGCGGCCACACGATCCCGGGATGGACGAGCGTGATGGTGGTGATACTAGCGCTCGGTGGTATTCAGTTGACGGTACTCGGGATCATCGGCGAGTACTTAGGCCGACTTTACCTGGAGTCTAAGCAGAGGCCACTGTACCTGATCGATGAAGTGCGCAGGACTCGCCCGACACGGACCGACCAGTTGAGTCGCGGGTCATGAGCGACGCCGAGTTCGATCGCTTCGCTGATGAGTACCACAAGCTGCACGCTCGGAATATCTCGCTGTCCGGCGAGGAACCGGCCTACTTCGCGGAATATAAGGCTAAGGACGCAGCGCGCTGGAGCGGCAATGGTCTTCCCTGTCGCGCGCTGTTAGATTTTGGGAGTGGCGTCGGTAACTCGCTTCCATACCTCAACCGATACTTCCCTCGCCATCGCCTCGTAGCTCTCGACGTGTCCGATCGATGCTTAGACATCAGCCGATCTCGATTTGGCAACTTGGCGGAGTTCGTTCACTTCGACGGCCTCTGCATCCCGTGCCCTGATGGAACTTTCGGACTCGCGTTCGCTGCGTGCGTGTTTCATCACATCGAGCCCTCGCAGCGCCCACACATGCTGAGCGAACTGTTTCGGGTGCTGGCACCAGGAGGATGGCTGATCCTCCACGAACACAATCCTTGGAATCCGTTAACAGTTAGAGCGGTTAACGATTGCCCCCTGGACGAAAATGCTGAACTGATATCCGCCCGGAAGTTGCGACGGCAGATTCTGAGCGCAGGGTTCACGTCGGCTGAGATCCGGTATCGCATTTTTTTCCCGTCGTGGCTCAGCGCCTTCCGACCCCTAGAGAAGGCGCTCACGTGGCTACCACTCGGCGCGCAGTACGGACTGTGCTGTAGAAAGTGACTGCTCTGCGACAGATTGCCGTAGTAGCTCGGTTCTTACTCGTGGGCGTCATCAATACCGGCACAGGGCTTGCCATCGTCGCTCTGCTCAGAAGGATCGGTGCGACGGAGTTCCTGGCTAATTTTGCTGGCCTGGCGACTGGGGTTGCGGTCGGCTACCTTCTGAATCGAAGGTGGACATTCCGAAGCCGTCAACGAGCACCAACCACAATACCGCTCTATCTGGCAGCGTTCTCGCTCGCCTACAGCTGCAATCTCTGTGTCCTTGCACTGTGTCTCCAACTCTGGAAACTCAACGCCGATGTGTCGCAAGCGTTGGCACTGCTCAGTTATTCGAGCGTGTTCTATTTCCTCTGCCGTTCCGTCGTCTTTCGGACGTCGCAAGCAGAACGCCGATCCAGTACGAGCCGCATCTGAGAGGTTGGCACCAACATTCCTCGGATAAAGTCCACGCCAGCAAAAAATGCAGCAATAAGACCAAAAAGAGGGTGATAAACAGCAGGCCGCTCGTGGGATATGGAGATCCAGCCTCGCCTGTGCCAAGCCGCCAGGATGCTGGCTGCCCAAAAAGGAGCACCTTGCGTATAGCTAAATTCGCTTACCCGGAGCTCTGTTTTACACAGCAGCCGCTCGAAGGAAGCACGCGTAAACAATGTCCAATGCCGCGGCACATGAAGTCCAGCCCAGTAGGATCTGCGAAAAATCCGCGCGTCTAATGCACGAACATTGGGAGTCTTGATCAGGATCTTCCCCCCAGGCGCAAGCAAGGACGCCAGCTTTTGCAGCACTGCGCGCGGGGACTCAACGTGCTCGATAAGATTCAGCAGAAGTATTAGATGGAATTTCCGCTGAGTTGCGAAGCTTTCGATTCGCCCACATTCGTACACGTGACCCGACGCCGCTGCTTGCACACCTGCATTTGGATCCAAGTCGACAATCTGAGTAAAGCTCACACGTGAATCGAGCGAACGAACCAGATCCAGCTGACGGCCTACACCGCCCCCTACGTCTAACACATCCAAACTGCAGCCCGGAAGTGAGCGGAGGATCCTCGCGAGATACGCCGAATCGAGCCATTCCTTTACGCGTACAACAGCGCCTCCACTGGGACCAAAGGAATAGTAGTTAGCCGGATAGATCTCGGCGAGACGGTCTACAGGCAGCGGAGAGAGGAAGACGCTTTCGCACCCCAAACAGTGCCAATAGGAGAATACATCGTCCGAAGTGAAATATTCTTCGTCGCGATATCGACCGTACAAGGTCGCCTGGTCACCACCGCATGCCGGACACAAGCTGCTCATTCAGCGGCCATAGAGCGCCAAGAATGCACGCATATATGTCGTCTTCTCGCTAGAGAGATTGGGAGCAGCCCCACATCGAACGAGGAAACTTTCAACGTCCGCCAGATTCGTATACGAAACACTTGGATCCCAGTGATGGAGGGCATGGCGGGTGAAGCCTGCTGCACCGAAAGTGCTGGCGAATAACCCTTCCCGGAACATTCGCGTCGTAGCCCCATGGGGCTTGAGGGAATAGTCCACCTGGCGGTCCGCAGATATGCTTCGATGCTCAAGGAGTTGGCGCAGGGCACCGAACAACGGGAAGAACATCCCTATGCCCGCCATCCAAGCGACTCCGAGGGGCCATCCTGCCGCGCCCACCAGGCTGGCGACCACCAGTGAGTGCGCAGAAAGCGCACACACAAGCATGCCTCTTCCCGAAACGGGAGCTACTCCAATCCGACGCTTTCGCTGCCTGATCACGCGAAGAGCCCGGAGACCTAGGAGCGTGTCGCAGAGGAACTTGAATGTGAGAGCAGAGAAATAGCTGTTCTCGGAGTCGCTCATGGAACCGAGGTGCCGATGATGCTCCCAATGGATCAACCGATAGTTTTCCACACGAACACCGACCCACAGCCCGATCAAGCAGTTCGCGATGCGATCATTCAGCTTGCGATCTGCAGTCAGATGGAAGTGTGCGGCCTCATGGATAAAAAGCTGCAGGTAGGCCATCCAGTAACCAAAAAAAATCGCGCATAGGGTCATGATCACGAGCCAGGCGCTTGGAATCGATGATATCGCGCAGGCTCCAAGCAGGCCCGTTATAAGTAGGGCCGTCAGGCCGCCTGCGATGTCGAACACAATCCGAACACGTTTCGGCCGCAGTTTCTCCCGAAAATCCTTGTATGGAATTCCTCGGTCGTCGCGCAGGCCACCTTTGGCAATCTTTCCGAGGAGTGACGAGCCTTGCCCGAATATTGCCGAATGCATCACTGCCGCGCTCCCTTCACAAAGAATCGGATCGCGTTGCTACCTTTGACCTCATGGTAGTAGCGCCAGCGCTCTGCAAAACGTGGATCGCTGCTGAAGTAGGCGATGTAGTCGAAGCGCGCTGAATCTTCGAGTCGCAGAAGGGTTAGTGAATTTATCAGCACAATGTCGGGGTCCTGCGCGAGAAACTCTTCAACCACCGTTTGACGCTGACGCTCAATTCCCCGTCTCATACGCTCCAACGCTTCTGGGCCGCGTATTTGCTGCTCCCGAATCAAGCCTGCCAGCGCGAACTGCGCCAACTGACGTCCTCCCCACTCCACATTGGCATAGGTGACTGTTGGAAAGCCCGGAAAGGGATGTGTGGAGAAGGCATAAATGGTCTTGTGTTGTCCGTGTGTGATCTGTCGTACACGTTGAATCACTCCTTCGCGCATCTGCCACATCCAACCGCTGTAGGTGCCCTCGCGTATGAACCACAATCGGGTGTGTTGTACCGAGGGCCAAACATGCACACAGACTACGAGAACCGCTGTGGCAATGACTGAGACCCTCAACTCCTTTCGAATCGAAGCGACCCCCATGAACATCCGGGATGCCTGGAGAAGCGTGAGCGCCACCAGGACGACAGACGTGGCCAAAGCTGGGTACAAGTGATATTCGAACCCCTTCCCTTGCATCCAATAATTTGCCAGGTAACCGACGGCGGCAGCAAATAACACTCGTGTGTGCGGCGATGAGGTCCGCGCAATCGCAGAAAGTGCGGCAGCGCAGACAATAACAGGCGCAACAAAGTCTCGGACATCAGCCCACATGAGAGCCGGGTCGCTATGCCCATAGATCCAATAGACCGCTCGCGCGAGGGGTAGTGCGTGTGAAAAGTAGTCGGGTGTAAACAAGAAAGCAGCAAGCACATAGGCAGCGAGAATGCCGCCCATTGACATGGTCTCTCCGCGAAACAATCTAGCCCACGACCGCGTATGCAAAAGGTAGGCAAGCTCTACGAGCAGCGGCACCGCTAAGAGCCAGGGCTTGAGCCCAAAACCAACACCAGCGAACAAACCGCAGACCACGGACACTCGGCGTGAATAGGCAGCAGGCACTAACATCCGACCGGCTACGAGCAAGCAATACGGCATGCCCAGAACGAAGCAGAGAAATTCGCGTTGAGCAAAACTCCGGCCCGGGAGTAAAGCAATAACGAAAACTAGGACGATAATCAGCACCACAGATTCACTTTCGCCGTTGCTGCGGCGCAATGGCGCAAGGAGTTTGTGGCAAAGGGCCATGCTGACCAGGCATAGCATCCAAACGTAGCCGCGGATCGCCTCAGGCTCGCCAACCCATCCCGCGTTCACGAGAACCGCTGCAGGCATCGACAAGAACCAAATCAAAGGAGGGTTGGGGTCAACGATGTCACTTCCGAAGCGACGTCCCTCGAGCATCCATCGGGCGGAGTGGAGAATCCAGCCAACGTCATGGTTCAGGTGCGCCTGCTGCTGCATCCAGGCTCCTATGGCGAAGGAAACAACTATGGTCGCAATACTGATCCACGTCAGGGCACGTTGAGCGTAGATCGAAAGCGCGGGGTTGTTTGCACAAGAATCCAAACGAACATGCGCGAGGTTTGGTGAGCCGTCCATGTTGATGAAGTGTCGAGGGCGATAAGGAAAGATCGATTAATTCCTACTGACCCCATCTTATGTATCTCAGACCCGTCAAGCTGTGACGCCCGTACTCAAGCGACAGAGTTCCCGCACCTGAGCTGTCTCCGGCAAAGGACGTGAACTGACAGTTGTTGTCACTTTGCGCCAAAGCTCGGCGATGCGAGCCACGCTACAGGCCACAATCATTTTCGGGTCGCAGCCCATCAATCAGCCGCGCCTCAGCGACTTAGGAGTACTCGAGAAAGGTGGCATAGGGTTTGCTTTATCCCTTGCGCCGGCCATGGAGCCGCTGTTTTTTCGATCCATAAGGAGCGTTCAAATGTTGAAGCAAACACAGAAGGGTTTCACCCTGATCGAATTGATGATCGTAGTCGCGATCATCGGCATCTTGGCGGCGATCGCCATCCCGGCTTACTCCGACTACACAATTCGTGCACAGGTCTCGGAAGGCTTGAATTTGGCGGGTTCGGCAAAGGCTGCTGTGTCGGAATCATTTAGCAGCAACGGCACCTGGCCAACGACCAATGCGGCGGCAGGCCTGGACACTGCGACTAACATCAAAGGCAAATATGTAACCTCCGTGACAGTCGGCAACGGTGGCCTGATTACGATCGCCTATGGCGGCCAAGCCAACAACAAGATCAACGGCATGACGTTGTCGTTGACCCCATACACGAGCGCAAATGGCGACGTGGCATGGGTGTGCGGCAACAAGGGAACGGCTGGTACCAGCGGATTGACGATCGCTTCGGGAGCCAGCACGCCGGACGGCGGCGGCTCGCTTACACCGAAGTTCCGTCCGGCTAACTGCCGCGCGTAAGACTCTGTCTGAATTCAGACGCATCGGAAAGCCCCTCCCGGAAGAGGGGCTTTCTCTTTCCGGGGAAGTGCGCTCGTCGGTCCACTTCAGTTCGGAAGGTCGGCGAGACCTAAATTCCGCTCGGCGTCCACCACCGGTCACGAGCATGCCAACATTGTCACGATTGGACATGCACACTCGGCAGCCAAACGCCCTGAAACCTAGTATCACAGATGGCGCAGGCCTGGCCTGCGTTCTGGCAGTGCTTTTACTACTCATCTGCGCCGCCCGCCTGATGAGTGATCTCGGGCCAACTGCATTCAACGTGCAGATCGTCAAGACCGCACTAGCAGATCCTCTTTGGCACACAAGATTGGGGCGCAACATCGCGTTCTTTTCCCTCTCGCTGCTAACCCTGCACCTGGTTTTTGGGCTGATTTGCTGGCTATTGGCAATACTCACTGAATGTGCCCTTCCAAAGGTGCGCTGCTCGCGTTACCAATGGGTACTCGTTTGGTTTCTGGTCGGCGTAACGTGGGTACTAACCTCTAACGCGGCTTATTTTCCGCGCTCGTCCTTGGGCGAGCCTTATCAAGCGGCTGCCCACGCACGACTCTTCGGCGCAACCCCACCCGTCCTATTGGCCGGTTTCTTCGGAACGACGGTTGCATTGATCCTGCTGTTAGCTCTTTTGCAAAACGCCACATGGCGCAAATGCGCTGCCGCGCTCGGCGGAGCCGCCGCGCTGGCAATGTTGCCCGGACTTACAAAAACGCACCCTGCTCACGCGGCGAACGCGGCGCAGCCAAACATCATTCTCCTTGGGGTCGATTCGCTCCGGCCCGACGCCGTAGATCCGGACGCCACACCTCATCTTCACGAGTTCCTCAGCAACGCGGTACAAATGACGGACGCCATCACGCCTCTCGCCCGCACATTTCCCTCCTGGGTTTCAATCCTTACGGGTAGGCATCCGCACACCACTGGCGCCTTCATGAATCTGCTTCCCAGGGAGATGATCCATACTGGCGTAACATTGCCAGATATCTTGCGTGGGCATGGCTACAGCACTTGGTACGCGATAGACGAAACACGCTTTTCGAACATTGATGCCACGTATGGCTTCGATCACACGATCACGCCGGCCATCGGCGGCAGCGATTTCGTACTGGGCCGGCTCGCAGACACTCCTCTTTCCAATCTCGTCATGAACACGAGGATTGGAGCGCTGCTGTTTCCGCACGTGTACGCAAACCGGTCCGCAGACGTCACATATGATCCCGACGCGTTCGTGCGCAGGATCGACCGCGAGCTGCAATCAGATCGACCAATGTTTCTCGCGGTGCATTTGACACTGCCTCACTGGCCCTACACATGGGCTACGTCTTCCGCGGATCTCATCAGTGAAGACAACGTCAGGAAGATCTACGAGCAGGCCGTTCAACGCGTCGACCGCCAGTTTGGCGATGTACTGACCACCCTGAAGCGTCGTGGCATTCTAGAGAATGCAATCATAGTGGTGCTCTCAGACCATGGAGAAGCACATGGACGGTCCGACGACTTCATGTCCGAGTTCTTTCCGGACAAAGATGAAAAGAGAACGGAATTCCAAAAATGGGGACACGGCACGAGTGTGTTCTCACCCCATCAGTATCGTGTAGTACTCGGGATGCGCGCGTACGGAGGAGCCGCCCCCCTGATTCCGCGACCCGGCATCCATCACGACCCGGTTTCACTAGTGGATGTCGCGCCAACAATTTTGGATCTCCTAAGCCTGCCGACCGCTCATCATTTCGACGGACAATCGTTCGCTCCCTTGTTTGATTCCAGCGGAAACACCTCGCTGGATCTGACGAATCGGATCCGCTTTACGGAGAGCGAGTACAATCCTCAAGGATTCAGCTTCGATAAGTTTACTGCCAGTGCGCTTGCGGCTGCGGCACAGATTTATCAGCTCGATTCGGTTACGGATCGCATCACGGTTCGCCGGGACAAGATCGATTCCATCATGTCCACTAGGCAATATGCCGCGCTGCTTCATGGTTCGATCGCAGCGGCAGTGCCTGCGGGTGGAAAGGATGGAGCGTACCGCCTCATATACATTCCGGCCCGCGAGTCGCCCGGTGATCCTCACCAAGATTTTCTACTGCGCCGAGCGTTGGAGGAAAGATTTAAGTTGGAATTCATCGAGGAAACAGCCGATTTAAAGCACTGACGAGCCGTCTGCGTTCGCGCCCAACTCAGACAGTCATCCCTTACGCAATGTTTTACCCGCTCGCCCATAGGTCCCAACTCGCATTCTTTAGCCGCTGACGTACCGCTGTCCGCCTCTCACTAGCCGTTTGTGTGATGTCGATCCCGCTCCGACGCGCGAAAGTACGCAAGAATTCGCGATAATTTGACAAATTCCGTATGCGCTGACAGATAGATTGCAAGTCTTAATCTCATATTCCCTTCATGGCCGACGCTATCCCCCTCAGCTCCCAGCGAATGTCCCTCCAGGGCCTTCCCTTGCGCCTGATTCAGGACGGGTTGCTTGATGAAACTTCGATGGTCGCGGCGGTCGCAGCAGCCAAGGAAAACAACACCAATCTGGTTTCGCATCTCGTTTCCGCCGGCCTCGCTGACGCCCGCGAGATCGCCATTGCCGCCTCCCAGGAGTTCGGCGTTCCTCTCCTGGACCTCGAGGCTATCCAGCCAGACATCGACACCGTCCGACTCGTCTCTGACAAGTTGCTCGCCAAGCATCGCGTCTTGCCCCTCATCAAGCGTGGCAAGCGCCTGTTCGTTGCCGTCTCCGATCCGACGAACCTCCATGCGCTGGACGAGATCAAGTTCCAGACAGGCTTGTCCGTTGAAGCGGTCGTCGTCGAAGAGGATAAGCTGCAGAAGG
>JAEZLB010000199.1 GCA_023435945.1 Pseudomonadota bacterium
GACTTCCAGATGGCGGCATCATGAAGGTGGGAGATGTCCAGGTCGCGGATGACCGCATACTTGAATGTCGGTGGTGGGCTTTGCGGACCGGCCCAGTCGCCGCCGTTATACAAGCGATGGGAATGCAGGCCTACCTTGAAGGCTTCGCCTGCCAGGGAATAGCTCACGACAAGCGTTCGGCCGGAATAGGAACCATGCGCGGCATCCAGTGCTACATAGTATTTGCCGGGCTTGGGATGGGGAATGACGAGAAGCTTGTCCACATCGTCGCCGACACTTTTTTCGTCATAGGATTTCCGGCTGGGTTTGGAGGCATGCTTGGCATAAAGATCCACTGTGCCGGATCCGCGATGACGCCAGGTAGTGACATGCAGATTGTTCGCACCTTGTGGGAGCATGATTTCATAGACACGCATGTCGCCGGCGCGTCCGGATAGCTTTTCGATGGGAATCCTGTTGGTAAGCGGCGTGATTTTCTCGTCTTTAGAAAATATGGCCGC
Source organism: Pseudomonadota bacterium (assembly GCA_023435945.1). GTDB lineage: Bacteria > Pseudomonadota > Gammaproteobacteria > Burkholderiales > Burkholderiaceae_D > JAEZLB01. Next base: position 501 of record JAEZLB010000199.1, read on the forward strand.
TGCCGCCAGGGAGGCGCTCAATGCCAATACCAGCACGACAAGAATCCGGAATGCTTTCATACTTCTTCTCACTTGTTAAGCTGTCACACGTATGCCATGGTTTGCCATCCGGGCGTGTTATGCGTTACTCCGGGTTCAGCGGCTAATGACGATAAAAGACTTGGTCAGGCCAAGAAATTTTTCTTCGCGGATTTCGGCATCCGGAAACAGTTGCTGCATTTCTGAACGCGTAAGCAGGCGGGTGGACAGCAGAAAATCATCGATCTGTTTCTGGGACGGGCGAGCAATCAGGCCCCATACGGAGAAATAGCGCAGCAAGCGGCGCGCAATCTTGAAAGGCAGCCACTGGATGAACACCGTCATCAGGTGGGGTTCGACCGGAAACCATTTGTTGGGCGTTTGCAGATAGAGTTTCTGCCCGCAACGCATGGCCTCGGCAGCGAATCGCGCCTGATCCTGAAAGTCGCCCACATGTTCAATGACCGAGTTGGAAAAAGTAAGATAGAACTGCTGGTCATTGAAGGGAAGTGCACGCCCATCCGCTTGGTAGAATCTGAAGCCGTTTCGGATCACATCCTGCTTCAGCTCATCGTCGATATTGACGATGGAAACATTGATATCCGATGGAAAATCTTCCTTCCACCAACCGGCCGTACCACCTACATCCAGCACGGATTCACCTTGCCTGACTGCCGGGAAGAGGGCCATGAAGGCCTTCTTCCTCTTGGGGCGGAAGTGGTTCTGGAACAGGGCATAAACCTTGTGAATGAAGTATTTCTCCTGTGCAGGAAGAGCGGTATTTTCGTTACGTGGCACCTCAAGCGTGGCATCAAGTGATGGGGCGGACACGCCGGAGGTACGCAAGTCTTTAGGCATTTTAGGATCTCCCTTTTCTTAAGGTGAAAAACCAGCGATACAGACAAACGGAAAGGCGTGCTGGAGCCAGCAGCTTGCTGTGCGATCAATGGGATCAGCTCTTGATCGAGCAGTTAATATATTTCAAGCTCCAGGCTGCCAACACAAAAATCGCGGTGAGCTTGAGTTCGCACAAGCGAAGAAAGGGAACTTTTATAAGGAATGGGCGACGGCCGAAAAGTATTCTGAGCGAAATAAAAAAGCCTGGCATGGTAGCCAGGCTTAGATCAAATTCTCAGGAATTTATAGAAACCTTGAGAGGAGGAATCAGGATCCCATGCCAACCGCTTTCTTATTCTCATCCGTAATGGTCCAGTAATAGATGGTCTTGTAATCGACTTTCTCTGTGCGCTCTGGCGGCCACTCCGGGCCCATGTCGAAGTCATGAGAGACCACGCGCGTTCCCACTTTTAACTGCTTCCATAACTGCGGGCGTAGTGCGCGGTTCACACTGGGCAGCAGGTATAACGTCACCACATCGGCTTCTGCGAAATCGGCCTTGAACAAATCGCCTACCATGAACTTCACGCGATCCCCCACGCCTGCTGTTTTCGCATTTTCCTTGGCTTCACTGATGCGCTGAGGATTGAGATCGATGCCCACACCGCGGGCTCCGCGCTGGGCGGCGGTGATCACGATACGGCCATCCCCGCAACCCAGGTCATAGAGCATGTCGCCTTCCTTGACCTTGGCCATTTCGAGCATCTTGTCCACCACCTCCTGCGGAGTAGGTACGTAAGGGACGTCAAGCTTGGGAGGGGTCTGCGCCTGTGCAGACGTCACAGATAAGGCAAGCGCAAAGCTCGCGATCATAGCGAGCGGTGAAAGCAGGAGACGACGAGACAATCGAGACTTCATAAACTTCTCCTTTTCATGTGGGGCTACTCAATGACAGAAGACCGCGGTGAATGAACGGGGTGCCGATTAACCAGCATGAGCAAGATCAATCCTATCGCGAGAACCGCGACGCCTATCCAGGCGGCATTCCATCCGCCCAGCGACTGGCTGTACACGTAAGAGAGACTGGCCCAGAGCATGTACAGGCAGGTGGCATTAAAAACCAGTGGCAGGACAGGATAGAGGGGGACCTTGAAGGGGCGTTCGGTATGCGGCTCCTTGTGGCGCAACACAAAAAGCGACAGGCCTGACAGGAAGAAGAACAGCCAGAATACCGGAGCGGTGAATTCCACCATGGCTTTGAAGCCGCTACCTGTCAGTGTGCCGATCACCACCAACAATAAGGCGGCATAAGCCTGTATCAGCATGGCATTGGTCGGTGTGCCGCGTTTTGCATCCCACTTGCCCAGCTTGGATAGTATCGGCCAGTCACGTCCCGCCGCATAGCTGGTACGAGCACCGACGATCATGGTGGCATTGATGGAAGTCAGCGCAGCAATCGCCACCATGATGGAAATGATTTTTTCGCCATAGGAGCCGAAAGCCACCGACAGCAGGCTGGCGGCAATGGCGGAAGAATCGCGCATGCCATTGATTCCCAGCCCTATCCAATAGGCCCAGTTCACCAGCAGATAAAGCAGGGTAATGACCACGATGGACAAAACCAGTGCCTTGACCATGTTGTGACGGCCATCTTTCAGTTCGGCACTGATGTAGGCAGCTTCATTCCAGCCGCCATAGGTCAGCAGCACGAAGACCATGGCCAGGCCGAAGGCAGCGGGCACATTGATCGTCGCACCGTCGGCCTTGGCGGCCGGATGAACGGTTGCAGCCGTCTCTCCTGCACCCAGCAAATAAAGCGCCGCACCGACAATAATCATCAGCCCCAGCACTTCCAGCAAGGTCAGCCAGGTTTGCGTGGAGGCGCTGGTATGGATGCCGCGCAGGTTGATCCAGGAAAGAATGGCGATCGATGCCATCGCATAAATGGCGGACGACCATGCCGGGCTGACAGCGGTGAGTGGCAGGACTTGCGTCATGTAGTCGCCAAAGACAAAGCCGAGCAGGGCAATCGAGCCGGTGGTGATAACGGAGAATCTTGCCCAGGCAAAAAGAAAGGACACCGAGCGGCCATAAGCACGATGGAGAAAGTGGTAATCGCCACCGGCATGAGAATAGGCGGTGCTTAATTCAGCATAGCAAAGCGCGCCAACCAGCGAGATCAGGCCGCCCAACAGCCAGGCGGCAAACATCCATTCCGGGCTGCCGGTCATGCCTGCCACCATTGAGGGCGCCTTGAAGATGCCAGCGCCGATCACGACACCAACTATCAGGGCAATGGCATCACGCAGACTGAGAACGGCTTGTGGCCCCGCATGCGCATCAGCGGTGGCCTCCGGGAACTTTCCTGATGATGTTTCGCGTTTCATTGGGCCGGCCTTCACGACTTAGATCGCAAAGTGGCATGGGGAAAGCTCAAGACCGAACACGCTTTCGTCATCCAGATCTCCAATGCTATTAAAAAAGCAGTTTGGATACTATTCGCACTATCAAGGGATGGCTATACGGGAATGCCCATTGTTTATACGAAATCAAATGGCATTTCTCATCGACTGGGCCAGCAACAGCAAGGATTTCATATCTGGCGCTTCATCGATCCCAGTACATTAGATCGTCATGAAAAGCAGGAGTGATCACAGACGATAAAGCAGGGTTCCAATATTACGTCAACTTTGCGGCTTGCTTGCAGGGATGTTGTATCAAAGGAAAATTGTAAAAATGAAAAGCAGGAGGCTGAGATGACGGCATGAGGCAATAAAGAGGACGCTGTCCGGTGTTGCCTGCGCAGTTTGCTCGTGAACAGAAACCCTTTTCAAGCTTAACTGCCTGGTTTTGAGCCAGATCGTATGCGCGGCGCCTTCGACGGTGCACGGGAGAAACGCGAATACGTGACTGGCACTGATAATCGAAGGTAGTTGGTTGCTACAGCGTTGTTGCTAGCTGTTAAAGGCGGAAAACCATCAGCAGGACTTCATGCCTTGCCAGCGTGGCGCCAGCGCATGGTCGATGCAGAGCAGGTCCAGCATGCGCGCGACCGTATGGTCAATCATGTCATCGATACTTTGCGGACGGTGGTAAAACGCAGGGAGGGGAGGGAAGATGATGCCGCCCATCTCGGTAACGGCGGTCATGTTGCGCAGATGCGCGAGGTTGAAAGGCGTTTCCCGCACCATCAGGATCAGGCGCCGTCTTTCTTTCAGCACGACATCGGCAGCGCGCGTGATCAGGTTGTCAGACAAGCCATGGGCCACGGCTGCCAGGCTGCGCATGGAGCATGGCGCAATCACCATGCCCTCGCTCTGGAATGAACCGCTGGCAATGGCAGCGCCGATATCGCGCACCGAATGGGCTACATCAGCCAGACCTTCCACATCCTTGCGGCTCATGTCGAGTTCCTGATGCACATTCAATACGCCGGCATCGGACATCACCAGGTGGGTCTCGATGTCCGGATGATCTTTTAATACCTGCAGCAGGCGCACGCCATACACGGCGCCAGTGGCGCCGGTGATGGCAACAATCAGGCGCCTCGCAGCAGGCATGCAGGCCTTACTTCTTCAGCAGGGATTGCAATTCACCGCTGGCATGCATTTCCGACATGATGTCGGAGCCGCCGATGAATTCGCCATTGATGTAGAGCTGCGGAATCGTGGGCCAGTTGGAATATTCCTTGATAGCCTGGCGCAGTTCTTCATCTTCCAGCACGTTCACGGTCACGACATTGGGTGCGCCGGCGGATTGCAGCAACTGAACAGCCTTGCTGGAAAAGCCGCTTTGCGGAAACTGGCCGGTTCCCTTCATCAACAAAACGACCGCATTTTTCTCTACCGTTTCCTTGATCCAGTCTTTTACGTCGCTCATAGCTTCCTCGCTAAAAAGAATATCGTCATTATACGGCGCTGTCTTGCTCAGCGCTTGAGCTTCGCAAATGCCGCCGCCATCGCATTATTGACAACCGGTTCACGCTGCTGGCGCTGCTGATGCTGGCCCAGTCGCTTCGCATCATCGCGGTCGCCTCGCTGAACACCCTTGGCTCCCGCCGCAGGTATATCGTCAGACAAGCGCATGGTCAGCGCGATACGCTTGCGCTTTTCATCAACTTCCAGCACCTTGACCTTCACGACCTGCCCGGCCTTGACCACCGTATGCGGATCTTTCACGAAGGTGTTGGACAAGGCGGAGATATGCACCAGTCCATCCTGGTGCACGCCGATATCGACAAAGGCGCCAAAAGCGGCCACATTGGTAACTACGCCTTCCAGCAGCATGCCTGGCTGCAAATCGGAAATTGCTTCCACGCCATCCTTGAAACTGGCGGTGGTGAATTCGGGACGCGGATCGCGGCCCGGTTTTTCCAGCTCTTTCAGGATATCGGTGATAGTGGGAACGCCAAAACGCTCATCGGC
>JAEZLB010000223.1 GCA_023435945.1 Pseudomonadota bacterium
AGCTTAGGGTCTGCGGTGCATGGGGCTGATGATCGGTGATAAATGTGTGCATATTTTTCTGGTTTGATGATGATGAGTTTGTTGACTGTCAACAGGGGGCGTACTGCGTACCATTGGTTGTACGGTACGCGTACCAGCCCAAATTTGGGGTACGCAAGTACGCGTACGCGTACCAAGCGAAAAGCCAAAGATTGCGTCATCACTACGGTTTGAAAAAATTGAAATTTCACAAGTACTAATTTGGATAGTACGTGCGTACGAGCTTGCAGCTGAGCAAGAGAGCGAGAGATATGTCGCAGACATCGGGGAGGAACGTGATTCACCTTGTGGATTGCGAGGGTGAGTCCAGAACTGAAAATGGCGCGACCCCGATTAACAACAATTCAAACGCTAGATCCGCCATCGACTTGTCTGCAGGCAACGGACGTGACCAGCATAAAAGCGGAATGTTTACCATTTTGTATCGCAACCAAAACCGCAACGCCCGCCTCCAATGCAATATCTGCCAGGAGGAAATGTGGCATACTCATGCGAGGGACCACATTGCGCAGAAGCATCAAGGGCGTCTAGCTGAGTACGACAAAGCGAAGAGCAAAACCATAAAGGATGGCAAGCTTGCCTTTTCACGAGTTGGCGAGGATGAGACGGCCGAGGAGCGAGCGTACAAGGACTACACGAAAGGGACGTTGGAAAACCTTCGCAAGCAAATAGCGCGGTTCATTGTTCTGCAGCGCCAACCCTTTCAAGTTGCGGAGTCGCAGGAGCTTCATGATCTTCTGCGCACAACCATCAACTATGCCTTGGCCGCCGGGCGCAACGAGCTGGATCGCTTTAAACCTCCTTGCCGACGGCTCTTAGTTGACGACCATGTCGAGGGCGAAGGTGGATTGCTCCAAGAATATGTCGACAAAGCTGTGTCTCGCTTCAAGAAGCTGGCTCCTTTCATAGGCACCTCAATCATATTCGATGGTGCAAAGGATGTGAATGGTCGCTCGCTTGAACTTTTTTGTTTGCAGTGTGGATCAAACTCGGCGGTTCTATGGACAGGTCTGCCGCATGATTCCCAGAAGAACGTCAAGTGGACAACGAAAATGCTCAAAGGTCTCCTTGGTGGTAGCATGGATTTCGACCTCATGGGTACCTTGGAAGAGGAAAATGGTTCGAAGCCGGATGACGAGGATGATCGTCCGAACAAAAGAGCTAAGAGAACACAGCTTGTTCCGCAAATGCAACGCCTTTTTGATTTCACCAAGTACGTATTCGCTGTGGGTGGCGACAACGCGAACGTCCCTGTGATGGCATCGAAAGCACTTGAACGTGATGAAGGTGTTATTGCATTTGGATGCGTTGCTCACGCGTTCTCGCGTTGCTTTCAGCACATCGCAGAGATCCAGCAAATCAACAGCCTCATTCTCAAGCCTGTGGAAGACATTACCGATTTGTTCCTTACAAAGTCAATGCCTCGCGAGTTGCTTCGTGCTGCTAACGGCAAATCGGTTGATCGCATCGTCCCAACGCGGTTTGTGTCTCTATATTCAGCTGTCGAAAGACTTATCGAGCTTGAATCCGATCTGGTGGATTGTGTGAGTGTCCCAAAGTTTCAGCAGTTCAAGAACCAGTCATCTGCCAGTCTTAGAGAGCAGATAGCACGTGTGGTTGCTGCTATCCTCGATGCCAAGTTTTGGGCGCGTCTCAAATTCTTCCTGAGAATGATGATAGGTTTTGTTGTAGCTGTACGTTGCATGGATGGAGCCAAGGCTGGTGCCGTCTGCCTTGTGTACAAAATGTGGAATATGCTGGCGGGCACCGTGGCGCATGCTTTCTTGCACGGGGTTGACTCGGAGTGCTCACACTTTGCTACTCCAGAACTCTACCAAGAAATCAAACGCGTGATCGTTACTGATTGGACGAAATTCCACTTTCCGATTTACTCTGCTGCGTATCTGTTGACGCCTCATTTTGCAGATGAGGTTATGGAGCTCAATATAAATGATCCTTGCGTGTTTGAGCGATTACGGGCAGAGATGGTGCACTGTCTGACACAGTTTCACCGGCGATTTGACGAGCTTGGAAATCCTCGTGAATCCATCCTTTGTGCCGATGATCCAGAACTCGAGCAGCTTGGTGAGAGGTTCAAGGTGGAGCTGTCCCATTTTATAAAAGGTACCGGCAACTTCTTGAATAGCAAGCGATGCTTCCAGGCATTGAGCCTATCCCCATCAACGTGGTGGGAGATGTATGCATTTCAAAGCATACTTCGTCCGGCTGCAGTGAGATTGTTGTCGTTGTCACCCACAACGGCACCTGTTGAGCGACTTCACAAAGTCACTAAGAGCAACCGGACCAAAGCAAGAAATTGCTTGGGTTATGCGCGCGCTCTTGGCCTGAACTTTATTTGCGCTGAGCATCTGCTGTCGAATACGCCCCCTGATGTTGAGTTTGCGTGGAAAACTTTGGAGCACTACAAGGAAAGGTTTACTGAACTTTCAAGTGATGACCGAGAGTATCTCAAGCAGGTCGCCCTGCTTGCCTCTAGGGAGGCTGCAGCTCAGGCCGCAACGGAGGAGGATATGGTCTCTAATGTAGACCTCGTCAACTCAAGCGACACGGGCGCTGAGGAAAGCTCCGAAGCGAAGCATTTGGCTGACGGATGGGATGCATCGAATGCAGCAGATATAGTGGAGGCTGATGAAGAAAACGCTGCAGATTCATCGGAGGCTGAAGAGAAAGCAGCAGATGTGGCTTACGCCATTGGCGAGGCGGCAGCAGAGCCTCCGTCAGCTCCATTGACAAATGGAGCTAGTTTGCGCGTATCTTCTCGTGGGCGTTTGATTCGTCCTAAGGTTTTTCATTCACCTTACGCACATGTATAGTATATCAAACAATCAAGGTGATATTCATAGGTAATCCAAATACATGCAGCATGTACACTGCGCATGTGCATGCATCGCATTTGTAGTCCCACAAATTCACAGGTACGCGTACGCATTACGCATTGCGTACTGCGTACAAGCGATTTTTGGTACGCGTACGGGTACGCCCCCAGCAGTGCTTGAATGGAGAGGTTTCCGGGTGTGTCGAACACAGCCTTACTTATGACCATTGCTTTGAGCAAGACCACCCACATATGAAAAACTCAATTCGTCACAAAACGTGCACGAGTAAGGACTCTGCTTCATCATCTCTCTGATGGCTTTCTGTTTGATG
>JAEZLB010000241.1 GCA_023435945.1 Pseudomonadota bacterium
GCGCTGGACTGGGTGCTGAACTTCGTCGGCAAGGCAGAATCCGTGATCCTGGTACACCGCCGCGAAGAATTCCGCGCCGCTCCCGCTTCGGTAGCGAAGATGAAGGAGTTGTGCGACGCCTACGAAATGCAATTCATGGTGGGTCAGGTTACCGGCTTCGAATCGCGCGACGACAGACTCACCGAAGTGAAAGTTACCGGCGCCGACGGCGTAACCCGCCGCATCCCGCTGGACTACCTGCTGACCTTCTTCGGCCTGTCTCCGAAACTGGGCCCGATCGCCGAATGGGGCCTGGATATCGAACGCCGCCAGTTGAAAGTCGACACGGAAAAATTCGAGACCAATATCCCCGGCATTTTCGCCGTCGGTGATATCAACACCTATCCCGGCAAGAAAAAGCTGATCCTGTCCGGCTTCCATGAAGCCGCGCTCGCTGCCTTCGGCGCTGCGCCTTACATCTTCCCGGACAAGAAGATCCACATGCAGTACACGACGACTTCGCCGAAACTGCATAAGGTCCTGGGCGTGGAAACTCCGGTTTTCGACTAAGCAGTCCCGCAATAAAAAAATGCCCATCGCTCGCCAGAGGATGGGCATTTTTCATTGGCACATTACCGCGCCCGGAAAAGCAGGGGAAGGACCGATTTGAACCTTGCCGCCAATACCGGGATAATGTCGCCCATTACTGAAGATGACTTGTACCGTGTCCTTAACGCTCGCTGACCAGATTGAGAACCTGTTGCCGCAAACCCAGTGCACCAAGTGCGGGTACAAGGGCTGCCGCCCCTATGCGGAAGCGATTGCAAAGGACGAGGCCAGCTACAACCAGTGCCCGCCGGGCGGGCAGCAAGGCATAGAGCGGCTTGCTCAGCTTTTAGGTAAGCCCGTCATACCGCTCAATCCCGCCAATGGCCTGGAAAAACCGCGCGCGGTCGCCGTGATCGACGAAGCATTGTGCATAGGATGCACGTTGTGTATCCAGGCGTGCCCGGTCGATGCCATCGTGGGTGCCGGCAAGCAGATGCATACCGTGGTAGCGGAACTATGCACGGGCTGCGACCTGTGCGTGGCGCCCTGTCCTGTTGATTGCATAGACATGGTGGACGTCACGCCGGGCCGTACCGGCTGGGATGCCTGGTCGCCGCAGCAAGCCGATGCTGCACGTGATCGCTATTACTTCCGGCAATTCCGTCTCAAGCGCGAGAAGGAAGAAAACGATGCACGCCTGGCGGCCAAGGCCGCCGCCAAGTTGAAGGAAGTCGAGGCACAGGTAACCATCTCGCCTGAAGAAAAAGCCGCGCAGGAGCGCAAGAAAGCCATCATCCAGGCCGCGATAGAGCGTGCCCGCCTGCAACGCGAACAAGCTGCACAAAAGGCACAAAAGGCTCAGCAGGACAAAGACGCATGAATGCCGAGAAACGATACCAAATATTCGCCCGCCTGCGCGAAGCCAATCCCAATCCGACTACGGAACTGGAATACAAGACACCTTTTGAGTTGCTGATCGCCGTGATCCTGTCGGCGCAGGCTACCGATGTCTCGGTCAACAAGGCCACGCGCAAACTGTACCCGGTCGCCAATACGCCGGAAAAAATTTATGCATTAGGTGTCGAAGGGCTGATCCCTTATATCCAGACCATAGGCCTGTATCGCACCAAGGCCAAGAATGTCATCGAAACCTGCCGCATGCTGATGGAACTGCATGGCAGCGAAGTCCCGTCCGACCGCGATGCCCTGCAGGCATTACCGGGCGTTGGCCGCAAGACAGCCAACGTGGTGCTGAATACTGCATTCGGCCATGAAGAGATCGCCGTGGATACGCACATCTTCCGCGTTTCCAACCGCACCAATCTCGCGCCGGGAAAAAACGTGGAAGAAGTCGAGCGCAAGCTGATGCGCGTGGTTCCCAAAGAATTCCGTCGCGATACGCATCACTGGCTGATCCTGCATGGCCGTTATACCTGCATCGCGCGTAAACCCAAGTGCTGGAATTGCGTGATCGCCGATCTGTGCGAATTCAAACAAAAAACGCCTTTGCCTGAAAAAGGTGTGTAAGGCCAGGTGGCGTTGCCAAAGTATTCCGGCGTAATCAGAGTCCGATATTCTCTGTCAGCCGGTTCAAGAATCGTCACAGATGATAAGCGGCGAATCAGCGTGTGTATCATTTCACGCATATCCGGGAAACAAGGCCTTTTCCCTCCTTGACGGGCCCTTGCCTTCATTTCGATAATCACCGTCGTCATAAAGCACCACCGAGGATAACAGCATGCATGCGGCAATGAGCATCACCGAAATTTACCTGGTCGCAATGCTGATCATCTTCACCGTTCCCTATTTCATATGGCGGTTGGGCAGGACAGAATATTATGCTCCGCTGGTGGTGGTTCAGATCATTGCCGGCGTGCTGCTCGGCCCCGGCATACTCGGAAAGATTTTCCCGGAATACTATGAATTCGTCTTTACACCACCTGTGGTGCAGAGCCTGAACGGCGTTGCCTGGTGGGCAGTCATGCTGTTTGTCTGGATTGCGGGAATCGAACTGGATCTGAAAAAAGCGCGCGAGCACTTTAAAGAAAGCGGTATCACGGCAGGACTCTCCTTGGGCGTCCCGCTTATCTGCGGCGGCCTGGTCGCCACCGGCATGCTGGCTTTTGACGGATGGATAGGCCCGCAAGCCGACAACTGGCAATTCATCCTGGGTATCGGCATGGGCTGTGCCGTCACCGCGTTGCCCATCCTGATCCTGTTCATGGAAAAACTGGACATCCTGCGCCAACCCATCGGCCAACGTATCTTGCGTTATGCCAGCCTGGACGACATCGCCATCTGGGGGGTGCTCGCCGTCATCCTGATGGACTGGGAGCGCATCGAACGGCAGCTGGTTTTTCTGATCGCATTTGCCGTCGTCAGCTACCTGTTCCGCAAACTGATGAAACGCCTTCCTGAACGGGACCGCTGGTATATGTCCATGATCTGGCTGCTACTGTGCGCACTGGGAGCAGACTGGAGCGGACTGCACTACATGGTCGGTGCATTCCTGGCAGGCGTAGTGATGGACGGCGACTGGTTCAAGCAGGAAGACATGGACAAGCTGCGTCACCATGTTCTGTTCATCATCATGCCCGTGTTCTTCCTGAGCACGGGCTTACGCACCCAATGGGATGTAGGTGGCGCTACGGTATTTATCGCTGCGGGCGTTTTGCTGTTCGCCTCGGTCGCCGGCAAGCTGATCGGCAACCGGATCGCCAGCCGCCTGCTGAACTGGTCGCCGGGCGAAGCATCGCTGATCGGCTGGCTGCTGCAGACCAAAGGACTGATAGAAATCATTTTTGCCAGCATATTGCTGGACAAGGGCATCATCACCAGCGAAATGTTTACCGCCCTGCTCCTGATGGCAATCGGCAGCACCATGTTGACCATGCCAGTGATCGCACCCAGGCTGCAGCGCATGAAACAACTGATCCTGCGGTCCGCCTGACTCTTCCCCATCCGAATCAGGCAGCCCTCCCTCTTCAGCCAGGAAAACATCCGCCCCTATCCTTCACGATGTCGCGAAGATGCCAGTCACGCACGCTTGTCCTGCGCGGCACGCGAACGGGCGGCCCTGACCGCGGTTTGCACAGCACCCAGCAGGTCGCCCTTCGTAACCACACCCTGAAGTGAAATACCGTATTGGTCAGCCAGCTTGAGGTGCGAATCCAGCGCGTCTTCTTCCTGGTCCTCGCGGACCGTAATAGAGCGCCTGATTTCATATTCAAGGAAACTGAGCTGGTCTATGAATTGCAAAGTATCATCGCCGCTTTCCAAGATCACTCCGTCTGTAATAATTTCCAAAGATGAACCAGCTTAGATGGCGAAGCGCCTGCTGCACAAGCCTCACAAGCACAGCAGGCGCTACCCTTACACGATGCGACAGGCGTCTTCAAACGACAGGCGCGGCTGACGCGGATGAACCTTGCCGAGATCGCCATAGACTATGCTGAAGACGAA
>JAEZLB010000255.1 GCA_023435945.1 Pseudomonadota bacterium
GAGCATCATTTGCTGCGTGAAGGTGGAAGCATGACCCGGGTAGCGGAAAGAACGGGACTGGAACGCACCCACCTATATCGCAAGCTCAAGCAGCTGGGCGTAGAACCCGCTAAACTGGTGAAGAAAGGCGGATGATTCGCTTAACGCTGGTTACGGGAAAGCAGACTGCATTGCGAGAGGCTGCGATTGCCGCGGACTTGCAGCAGGACAGAAAAACAGCCCTGATTCTGGAGGGATTGCCGGCTGGTGCGGCATCATTGTTTCAAGAAGGGGAGCGCTTATGTCAGGTAAGAATTGCTCCGGGATGTTTATGTTGTATCGGTAACCTGACTCTGCGCGTCACCCTGAATCGGATACTGCGTCAGAAGCCGGAAGAGATTTACATCAGTCTGGCTGATGATGCGCATATCGAGCAGCTGAAGCATTTTTTGCGCAGTCCACCCTATGACGAATTGCTGCGCTTGACGGAAACTTTATCGACTTGAGGAGAACTCCCCCTATAAAAAGACTTGAAAAGCCGTTACGTCAACGCCATGTTTAGGGTGTCATCAGGCTGTAAAGCCAGAAGGAGTGTATATGAACCTGATCTATAACAGCGAGCAATACAGTGTCGTAGAATTCGGCGCAGATGAGCAACGCGAAGCTTTGCGCTTCGGTGGCTATGAAATCATGGACAAGTCGGGAAAACGGGAGATTTTCATTGGGGGACCCTTGGCGGAAGCTTTCCGCAAGAACGTGGAAGATTTAATTGCCAGTGAACCGACCGTGGAGGAAATCGATGATTTCCTCGGCAAGTACGATGCAATCATGAGTCAGCCGGTCATTCTCCATTAAATTTCTGCAAGCGCGCTGGTAGGGTGCCGCCGGCGCGGTTCATCATTCTGCGAGTGTTGCTTGCTCTCGCTCTTTTTCCTTCCTCTGCTACCTTTCAGCATCCGGATCCCCGGCTCGTTCAACTGAGTTGCAAGATCGGTGTTCGGTTTTATTTGTTTTTCTAAAACATGGAAAGACCGGACCACTTCAAGCGGTGTCTCATGATTCCTGTTTTTGCAACCTGCAGTGATGCACTAAAGCCCTCCGGTCCTGAGAGGGCGCGCGGCCTTGCCACATGAAAACCCTCTTTTGGGGAATTGCCCTGCCTGCCTGTTTCCTCGGTTTTGGTGATCATGCACCTGCCGGGCTAAGAAGTAGGCAAAAAATCGGGGCTGAACCATGATAAGGTATTTGCCGTGATCAATTTTATGCAAAGACGATGTGCCAGCTTCTCGGAATGAATTGCAATGTGCCTACTGATATCGTGTTCAGTTTTACAGGCTTTGCGACACGAGGCGGACGTACCGATACGCACAATGACGGATGGGGTATTGCATTTTTTGAGGGAGCGGGTGTCAGGCATTTCGTCGATCATCACGCTGCTATCGAATCGCCGGTTGCCGAGCTGATCAAGCGCTGGCCGATCAAGTCAAAGAATGTCATTGCGCATATTCGCAAAGCGACGCAAGGCCGCATAGCACTGGAGAACTGCCATCCCTTCGTGCGTGAATTGTGGGGGCGTTACTGGGTGTTTGCGCATAATGGCGATTTAAAGGATTTCATGCCTGAGCTCGATGGTCCGTATCGGCCGGTCGGGAACACCGATAGTGAACGGGCTTTCTGCTATATCCTGCAGCAACTGCGCCGCCGCTTCGGTGAGACATTGCCGGCGCTGCCCGAGTTGAGGGAGGCATTGCAGCAATTGACCCGTGATATCGCCAGCCACGGCGTGTTCAACATGATGCTTTCCGATGGCTCCGCGCTGTTTGCGTATTGCTCGACCAAGTTGCATTACATCGTGCGGCAATATCCGTTCGCCGAAGCCTGCCTGTCTGATGAAGACATGAGTGTCGATTTTTCCCAGGTCACCACGCCCAATGACAGGGTCGCGGTGATTGTCACCGAGCCGCTTACCACCAACGAGGTCTGGACACCTTTCCGCGAAGGCGAACTGAAGGTTTTTGTCGAAGGGGCGCCAATAACCTGAGTTACCTCAGCGTGTGTAGCGGGTAGCGATCAAAACCGCATTGGTTCCGCCAAAGGCGAATGAATTGCTCATCGCGGTGTGCAGGCATGTTTCGTGACGGGCCTGCAGCGGCACATAATCCAGGTCGCACTCGGGATCGGCCTGCTCCAGGTGCAGGGTGGGGAATAACGTTTGCGTATGCAGCGAGAGTACGGTGGTTATGAATTCCAGCGCTCCGGCAGCACCCAGCAAATGGCCATGCATGGACTTGGTCGAACTCACTGCCAGGCGATAAGCGTGTTCGCCGAATACCTGCTTGATCGCCGCCGTCTCCACCAGATCGTTGGCCACTGTGCCGGTACCGTGCGCATTGATGTAATCGATGGCGGAAGGAGGCAGTTGCGCTGACTCCAGGGCCACGGCCATGGTGCGAGCCTGCCCTTCCACGCTGGGGCGGGTGATGTGGCCGATGTCTGTCGACGTGCCGTAGCCGGTCATTTCCGCATAGATGGAAGCGCCGCGTGCCAGTGCGTGGTCCATGTCTTCCAGTACCAGCATTGCCGCACCTTCTCCCAGCACGAGGCCGCTGCGGTTACAGGAAAAAGGCTTGCAGGATGCAGCTGGATCATTCTTGTCTTCGGTTGCCAGCGTGCGCATTGCTTCCCAGGCTTTCATCGTGCCAAAGGTCAGGGGAGCTTCGCTGCCTCCGGTCAGCGCATAACGCAGCTCGCCTTTCCTGATGCGTAGCCAGGCCTCGCCTATGGCGACAGATGAAGAGGAGCAGGCAGTCGAGTAAGTGAAGTTGGGGCCGGTCAGGCCGTATTCCAGGCCTATCCATCCACCTGCCGCATTATTCATTGCCATCAGTACCGAAAACGGTTTGAGCCTGTCCGAGCGTTCGCCGTACACGGTCCAGTAACCGTCATCCGTACTCTGGGCGCCGCCTATGCCCGTGCCAAGGAAAACTCCGCATTGGTGCCGGCTTTCATCATCAAACTCCAGCCTTGCATTCGTGACAGCCTGCCGTGCCGCATGCAATGCGAACTGGCTGACCCTATCCAGCATGCGTAACTGTGGTGCATCGAATAAATCCGCGCCATCGAATTCCACTGGCGCAGCCAGCGGCGAAATCAGTCGTTCGAAATGCGCGCCGTTTATCCGGCGTATAGCTGCAACGCCTTGCGTCAGATTCTTCAGCAAGGCAGTCCGGTTATTTCCCAGGGGCGAGACCACGCCCATGCCGGTCACGACCACGCGTCTCACGGCATGCTGTCCGCAGTAGTTGGGGTGTTGCCTTGTTCGGCGATCAGGCGATCGATATAAAGCACGACATCGCCTACGGTTTGCAGAGGAATCGGCTCATTGGGCACCTTGATCTGAAACTCGTCTTCTATATTGAAGAACAATTCCATCACTCCCAGCGAATCGATTTCCAGGTCGTCCAGCCGTGCCGATGGCGTAACCTGTCCCGGCTGTAACGGATAGTGCTTGGTAAGCAGGATCTGGAGCCTTTCCAGTGTAGTCATCGCATTCCTTTCGCAGCCAGTTTCAAAGAGCGGTATGTCAGATCAGCCTGATGCCGGGCTAAGGCGATTGCCGGGTGGCGGTTTGCTGACTTTGCCACACCACCTTGCCGCATGGGTCAGCATTTCCGGCTGATAGTGCAGCAGGGGTAGCAAGGCTGAAGTCAGAGGAGGGTGCATGGCCAGGTGGGCAAAGGCAGCAGACAAGCTCAGGCGGTTCGTGAAAAGGTATCGCCAGCGTAGCGCATAGTTCCGTCTGACCGTTCTTTGCTCATCCCGGCTCAGTGTCGTCTTCTCTTTCTCAAGCAGGTGGCTCGCAAGCAGCCAGGCGGACTGTATCGCCATGCTGATGCCTTCGCCGATAATGGGATGCGCTTCGCCGGCCGCATTGCCAATCACGAAGACATCTTGAGGGGCCTTATTCAGATGGCAGCCGGGTCTTATCGGCCCGGCTGCCAGCCAAGGAGAGCTACGTTCGGCGCCTTCCAGGACATCTCGCACGCCTTTGCAGCTTGTCTTTAGATAAGCCTCCATCGCCTCGCCAGCCGGACGCTGTGGCGCTTGCGCACGACAGGCAGCCAACCGGTCGCGCCGGATGCAGCAGGCGACGGTAGTCATTCCCGCATCGCTGACGACCATGCCCCCATAACCACCGGGAAAAGCCAGCACCGGTAGCACCCCCGGTTCCAATCGACTTGAAGTGAACTGCGTTTTGAAGGCAAGCAGGTCCGAAGGACGATGTTCCTGTGAGTGAGGACGATGCCAGGAACCATGCGCTGCAATCAGCAGGGAAGCCTGAATCTCCTGTGTGGCGGTGGAGCCGGACGCGCGCAGGCGGCAAAGCCAGTTGCCAGCTTCGCCGGAAAAACTCTGCATGGTCCAGGGCTGGTACACGATGGCGCCAGACTTCTCGGCTTGCTGAAGCAGTAGCCAGTCCAGATGCTCCCTGCGCAGCGCCCGCCCCCAGGGCCGGGCCGTGTGCTCCAAAGGTGGCAGCGGGGCGCGAATATCGTGCTGACCGCTTATTACCGCAACTTGTTTTATGGAGGGGCCGGCCAGTGCATGAAATGTCAGGCCTAGGCCGAGATGGTCCAGTAACGGAAGGTTAGGGGCCGCAATGCATTCGCCGCAGACTTTCGTTCGAGGGAAATTCTCGCGTTCCACCAACATCACTTTCCAGCCTGCTCTTGCCAGCAATGTGGCCACTGTTGAGCCGGCTGGCCCGGCCCCGATGATGAGAGCATCGCAGGAGTTCGTCATTGTCATGAATCCTGTTTCAGAGCAAGAAAGCAGTGGCTGAACAGACCGGCGCTGTATTCTTTTACTTGCCACCCGGGATTGACCGATGACCATGCGGTGCTTAGCTCCTGATCGCGGAAGCCGGCATGTACACTGGTCACGGCATCTTCGCGCGTGACTTCGCTGGCACCTATCAGGAACACCAGGTGGCTGCTGATCAGGGAAAACCGTCCACGTTGAGGTTCACAGGCAAAAAACGCACGGCTGCACTGTGAAATACCCTTCAGCAATCCAGTCAATTGCTGATCGGTGAAATGATGGATGAACAGGTTGCTGTAGATGAGGTCGTAGCGATCCTGTGCCGATTGCGCCAGCCAGTTATGTGCATCCATGGTGGCAACGCGCGGGCGCCAGCCGATCTTCTCGAAACCGGCCAGTGTCTGAGGTCCGACTGCATGCTGGCGGTCGACTAGGGTGACTTCTACGCCGGGCCAGACCGATGCCAGCGTATGAGCCGCTGACAGCATGAGCGTGCCATCGCCGGCTCCCAGTTCTGTTATGCGGTGCGGTGCCGGAATGGTGTTGCGCACTGCGCGAAGGAATATGCGGCGCGAATTCATGATGCTGTTGATGCGCCGCAGATCATTTCTGGCTTGCACGGCGAGCGGGTCGGTGGCAGCCATCAGATCCAGCCGTTCCGGGCAGAGGCGGCGCTGCAGGCTCATCTGTTCTTCCTCACGCTACAGCGAGCAGTGCGCCATGGCAGGAGAAGCCTGCTCCGAAGGAAGACATCCACCACCAGCCTCCTTCAGCTTTGTCATCCAGCGCTGCCCGCAGTACGAAGTAAACGGTGGCGCTGCTGAGATTGCCGTACTCACGCAAGATGGCGGCGCTGTAGCGCAGGGAAGTTGCGTCGATATCAAGCTCCTTTTGTAATGCCAGCAGGACATCGCGGCCACCTGCATGCATGATCCAGGTACCAATCTCCTGCTGGCGCAGGCCCTGTGCCGCAAGCGAACGGCGCATCAGGGCCGCGGCCTGTTCGCCGGCCAGCCGCGGTACCTGCCGGGTCAGCACATTACGCAGCAATCCGCCGCGCTGTTCGAAGCGCAATGCTTCACGCGCCTGGGGCTGCGTGACTGAGGCGCTGTATTGCCAGTGAATGGAGCGCTGATGGGCAGCTTCGTCGCGCGACAGGATGGCCGCTCCCGCGCCATCGCCGAACAGGCAGGCGCTGATCAGCACACCCGGATTTTCATCGAGATACATGGCAGCGCTACACACTTCGACGCATACCGAGATGACGTGCCGGCATTCTCCCGAGGCGATCAGTGCATACCCGGCCTGCAGATTCGGCAGGGCCGCTGCACATCCTTGTCCTACCAGGTCGAAGGCCTTCACATCAGAGCGCAGCCCCAGTTGTTCGATGACGTAGTTGCTAAGGCCGGGGCACAGGTAGCCGGTACACGTACTGACGACGATGCCATCCACGTCATCACCATCCAACTGTGCATCGTCCAGCGCATGACGCGCCGCCTGGGAGGCAAGTAATGGGGCATGCAGGCCAAAGCGACTGTGCAAGGTATCGGGATCAATCGCAAATACTTCGTCCAGAGAATCAAGTGCGAGATGTCGTGCCTCAATGCCATTATCTTGCTGCAAAACAGCTTGCACGGTGGCGAGAGCACGTGGGCTTAGCTGAGAAAACCAGGACGAAGCCTGGAATGCTTGCCAGCATTCAGCCTTAGTGTAACGATGCGCTGGCGTGGCAGTACCGATTCCCGTGATACGCATAGGTGAAAAGGAGAGTGGACTTGCGCGGCCTGTCGATGCATTCAGCCTTTCAAGCTAGGTCAGAGTGGGAGTAAGAACTTATTGCAGAGTTCCCAACACTTTATGGTCGGGATATTGATGCAAATGTAGGAAGCAAGAAAAAGGGCGCCCTGGGCGCCCTTGAAGAAGAATGGAAGTAAACCGCTCAATAGGAAACAGGGAGTTGCTCAGGAAAGATTGGGGGCCAGCCAGCGCAGTGCATCTTCTTTCGAGATGCCACGGCGTGCCACCATGTCATTGACCTGATCTTCTCCGATTTTTCCGACCGTAAAGTACTTGGATGCGGGATGCGCAAAGTAGAAACCGGATACCGAGGCACCCGGATACATGGCAAATGATTCGGTGACGTGCATGCCGATTTCCTCGCATTGCAGCAGGCGGAACATATCGAATTTGACCGTGTGTTCCGGGCAAGCCGGATAACCGGGCGCCGGGCGTATGCCAGCGTAGGCTTCCTTGATCAGTTCTTCATTGCTCAGGTTTTCCTCTGTGGCATAACCCCACAAGTCCTTGCGCACGCGCTCATGCAGATGTTCGGCAAAGGCTTCAGCCAGGCGGTCCGCCAGCGATTTCAGCATGATCGATGAATAATCATCGTGCGCATCTTCAAAACGCTGCTCGTACTTCTCGATGCCGATGCCAGTGGTGACTGCAAACAGGCCGATATAGTCGGCGACACCCGAAGACTTGGGCGCGATGAAATCTGCGAGACACTGGTTGGGGCGTGGAACACCATCGATGACCGGCTTCTCCGTCTGCTGGCGCAGGCCGTAATAAGTGAAGGCGACTTGCGTGCGCGTGTCGTCGGTATAGATTTCGATATCGTCGTCATTCACGCTGTTGGCGGGCAACAGCGCAATCACGCCATTGGCGGTCAGCCAGCGGCCTTCTATGATTTTCTTCAGCAGGGCCTGACCTTCTTCATAGACGCGAGAAGCCGATTCGCCGACCACTTCATCTTTCAGAATTGCCGGGAACGGGCCTGCCAGGTCCCAGGTCTGGAAGAATGGGCCCCAGTCGATATAACGTGCCAGCGTCGCCAGGTCATAGTTGCGGAACACGCGGCGGCCGATGAACTTGGGTTTGACTGGTGCACCCGCACCGGTGAAGTCCACTTTCATTTTGTTCTTGCGCGCTTCGGCAAGCGGCAGCAGCGGCGTAGTCTTTTTGTTTGCATGCAGTTCACGCAGGCGAGCGTATTCTTCGGCGATATCCTGCACATACTGATCGCGCGTTTCGGGGGTGAGCAGCGATTGGGCCACCGATACCGAGCGCGAGGCGTCCGGTACGTAAATCACGGGGCCGTCATAAT
>JAEZLB010000257.1 GCA_023435945.1 Pseudomonadota bacterium
GCGCTGGGCTGTTACGCGATGACGGCGCTGACTGCCTTGACCGCGCAGAATACCCGTGGTGTAACGGCCATACATCCGGTGCCGGTGGATTTCCTGAAAGCGCAGATCGAGGCGGTGCTGGATGACATAGGCACCGATGTGCTGAAGATAGGCATGCTGCACGCACCGGAAGTCGTGGAAGTCGTGGCCTGGGCGATCCGGCATTACGACATCCGCAAGGTCGTGCTGGACCCGGTCATGGTGTCGGCCAATGGCGATCCGCTGATCACGCCCGAAACGGTCGAGGTTCTGGTGAAGGAATTGTTTCCGCTGGCCAGCGTCATGACCCCCAACCTCGACGAAGCGGCTTTCCTGCTGCAACGCAAGCTGGGCGATAAGCCGGCGCTGGAACAGGCAACGCGCGACCTGCTGGAAATGGGCGCGCCGACCGTGCTGTTGAAAGGGGCGCACTTGCCCGGGGAAGACATACTCGATATCTTTGCGAGCGCCGACGGTATCTGGCTGCGCATGGAAGGCCCGCGCATAGACAGCAAGAATATTCATGGCAGCGGATGCACGCTGTCATCCGCCATTGCTTCCTATCTGGCGCTGGGATTGAACCTGCAGGAAGCCGTGCAGGCCGGACGCAACTACATCATCAAGGCGGTTGCAGCCGGTGCTAACGTCACGACCGGACATGGCACGGGACCGCTCAATCACGGTTTTGCGCCGCAAGCCTTACGCATTCTGTCGTAAGTTCTCTCTGTTTGCGTCATCGTCGTTGGAGATGGTCCACCGGAGTCAGAGGCGGCACTATATGATCGATATTGCTCCGGACATTGAGAGTGGATAGATGAGCGGCTTATTTTGCCGCGCTCGCTTCCCGGGTGATGCCCGATGAGCCGCTGGCAACCGTGCCATCTGCCTGCGGCACTTCGATAGGCGTGACCACCACCTGTACCACACCTTGCTCCAGCATGTCGAGCTTCTTGGCCACTTTGGGTGAAAGGTCGATGATGCGGCCATCGATGTAGGGCCCACGGTCTCGTATTTCGACAACTTCACTCTTGCCATTTTCCAGGTTGGTGACTTCAACCAGGCTGCCCAGCGGTAAAGTCCGGCTGGCGGCGATATGGGCATCCGGATCCATGGGAGTGCCGTCTGCCATGGTCCTGCCGTAAAAATATTCGCTGTAGTAGGAAGCTTCTCCTTTTTGCGGCTGGCCCGAGCGGTCGAGCACGATCTTGTCGGAAGGGGAGGGGTGGTCCTGTGCATGGGTCGGGGAAATGGCGAATACAGCGATGCCATGCATCAGCAAGAGAAATAGGGCAGGAAAGCCTGTCCGGGTTTTCATGACGACCTCCATGCTGCTTCACGAAGCAGCCCAGTTACTACACTGTGCGTTGGAAATCTTGAAGAAATAAAAAGTTCTGAGCCATGGTTTGATCCCGTGCGTGAAGCGTGAACCCTGTTGCCCCAAAAGGTGAATGAAGCCAGGAAAGCTTTAATCCAGGCAATGTCCCAATGCAGAAAGCCGTTGCCTGAACCTAAAGAGCCTGACAGGGTCTGTTGAAGACTTTCCCATGCAGTAGAAGCATGATCAACAGAAAGGAGTGTCTTTATGCAAAATTCAGGAACCCAGCAGAATACCGGTCGTCAGGCAGGCAAAGGGCAGGCTATACCGCCGGACGAGCAAGCAGGGTCTAGGGATATGCAATCCGAATTTTCGGTCAACGAATCGCGCCGGGAGGCTGCCCAGGAAGAAAATGCGCAGCGGCAGCAGAATGCGGCTTCCGATGAGGAACAGTCAAACCAAGCACCTACGAGCGCGGACGTTGATGATACCCAGTCGGAGTTCGCGGTGGAGCGTCGTCTGCGCGAAGACGAGAATTAGGACGATGCTTCCTGGAAGCCAGCTCACCTGGCAGAAAAAAGGGGCCATAGGCCCCTTTTTATTTGTTACCTGCATCGGGAAAGGAGGTTTTACTGCTTCACGCAATCCACGTAATAACCGCGCTTGCCATTCACTTCGCTCATCACCAGGCCATGCACGTCGGTTTCAAAGCCCGGGAACTTCTCGTTGAAATCACGCGCAAAGCGCAGGTAGTTCACGATGGTCTTGTTGAAGCGCTCGCCGGGAATCAGCAGCGGAATGCCCGGCGGATAAGGCGTTAGCAGGATAGACGTGATGCGGCCTTCCAGCATGTCGATAGGCACGCGTTCGATTTCGCGATGCGCCATCTTGGCAAAGGCATCCGACGGTTTCATGGCCGGTTGCATGTCCGATAGATACATTTCTGTAGTCAGGCGCGCTACGTCATAAGCCTTGTAGAACTCGTGGATCTGCTGGCACAGGTCGCGCAGGCCGACGCGCTCGTAACCGAGGTTGGCAGCCGTAAATTCCGGCAGGATGCGCCACATCGGCTGGTTCTTGTCGTAATCGTCCTTGAACTGTTGCAACGCGGTCAGCAGCGTATTCCAGCGTCCCTTGGTGATGCCGATGGTGAACATGATGAAGAAGGAATACAGACCGGTTTTCTCCACGATCACGCCATGCTCGGCCAGGTACTTGGTCACGATGGATGCGGGAATGCCGGTGGCATCGAACTGGCCGTCCAGCGACAGGCCCGGGGTGATGACCGTGGACTTGATCGGGTCCAGCATGTTGAAACCGGGCGCAACATTACCGAAGCCATGCCATCCATCTTCGGCTTGAATCATCCAGTCCTGCTGGGTGCCGATACCCTGTTCCGATTCGACATCCGGCCCCCACACTTTGAACCACCAGTCCTGGCCCCACTCCTCGTCGATCTTCTTCATCGCGCGGCGGAAGTCCAGTGCTTCGAGAATGCTTTCCTCCACCAGCGCCGTGCCGCCCGGCGGTTCCATCATGGCCGCCGCCACGTCACAGGAAGCGATGATCGCGTACTGCGGCGATGTGGAGGTGTGCATCAGGTAAGCTTCATTAAAGGCATCCTGATCAAGCTTGTTGGCTTCAGAGTCGCGCACCAGGATCTGCGATGCCTGTGACAGGCCGGCCAGCAGCTTGTGGATGGACTGGGT
>JAEZLB010000261.1 GCA_023435945.1 Pseudomonadota bacterium
CACTTGTGCTTAAGGGATGAAGAGCAGGAATAGCAGGGCAGCGATGGCGGTCGGTGCCAGCGCCCCCAGCAGCAGTCCCAGGATATTGATCGCACCATCCTGGAAACCACCACGCAGCAATGCCACCCCGGCAGGATTGGGCGCATTGGCAATCACGGTCAGGCCACCACCGGCCACCGCACCTGCCATGAGCATATATTTCGCTGCATCGCTCATGCCTTCAATCAGCGAGCCGAGGTAAGTCAGTGCCGCATTGTCGGTGATCGCCGTCAGGAAGAGCGCACCGAAGAACAAGGCGGTGGGCTCCAGTCCGGATACGATGGGTTGCAACCACCACTGCTGCATGCCACCCAGCACCACCAGTCCTGCCAGGAAGAAACCGACCAACAAGCCTTCCTTGAGAATGAGCGGGCTCTGGTAAGGTTCATAAGCCTTGGTAAAGCCGAGGAAGAACAGGAAGATCGCCAGGAAGATCACCGGATGATGCGCAAAGATCACCACGCCTGCCAAAGCCAGCAGGTGCACCAGCGCCACCGACACCGGCATCGGCAACTCGCCGCCTGCCTTTTCCATTTCAGAGCGGGTATCAACCAGGTGGCGCGCCAACAGTGCCGTCACTACCGTGGCATTGATGAATACGGCCACTGCGGCTTTCCAGCCAAAGGTGGCTGCCATGAAGGGCGTATCCCAGCCCCAGGTAGCAGCCACCATCAACACCGGGGGAGCAGCGAAATGGGTCAGCGTGCCGCCAACCGATATGTTGACGAACAGCACACCCAGCGCGGCATATTTTTTCCACTCCGGCACGCCTGAGCGGAATGCCAGGGGACCCAGCATCAGGGCCGCCAGTGTCATGGCAGCCGGCTCAGTGATCAGCGACCCTACCAGCGGAACCACAAAAAGGCATAACCATACCCGCGCCACCACGGTGCGAACCGGCATGGCCTTGGCCAGCACCGCCACCATGCCCTTCACGGTTTCAAGCACGGGCCGCGAGGCGGCAATGATCATGATCACGAAGACGAAGAGCGGCTCCGTGTAGTGACGCGATTCCGCATACGCGATGGCATCCTGCGGGCTAACCACCACTGCCATGGTGCAGATCAGTACGAATGCCCACAGTCCGAAGACGACTTCAATCTCGCCCAGCAGATGAAACAGGCCGGAATGGTGTTTGCTGTGGTGGGCGAGCTTCTCAAAGGACTTCGCGGCAAACGTATGAATCAGCGCGATACCGAAAAGAACGGCCGCGATGATATTCATCTCTTCACTCATCATTTTTCTCCGTTATGAAAATATGAATCCCATGCTTGAGGGGTGGATGGATGCATAAAAATGCGACAAACAAGGCAAGGGGCTGTCCCGGCATGCATGCCTTCAATGGCATCGTTGATACCGGGACTCTTTATGGCGCTTCTGTGACGGGTACGTCGTACCGCCACGCCATCGCATTATTCGTACAGGAAAACGCCATGGAACGACGAATGCACAGCAGCAAAAGTGCCGGCAACTATCATCGCTACAGGGGGAGATTTGATTCGCGAGAAGGAATCAATGAAAGAATGGCAGGCCAGATCGACAGCAGTATGAGTGTGCATGCATGAGTGCTCCGCGCGGCGGCCCGACCAGCGCATCAACCCTGCTCACAGCGGAATGCTGCAAACACCCACGGGCATGATATCGAATATTGTTTCACTGTACAACTGCAGCGCGGCGTGGCAGCGGCGATGATCCTGGTATCGGGAGCACCACCTGTGCGCAGAGAACCTCAGGGCTTATACGCCTTCCTGGACGGCTTCCCAGCCAACTCTGTGTGTTGTATCCCAAAGGGAAAAACTGAAACAGCCTCTAGCCACCGTACCAGGCTCGAAACACGAAACCGAGGCCTCCTTGAAAAAGGTCCGACCACATAAGGGACCAGGCCTTTTCCGTTCACGGTGACGGGTTTTCATTTCTCTTTCCAGCCGTGACAACATGATCGGGTTCGCTTGGGGGGTGATGGCGCAATCGCCCGAACCCACGCATCACCAGATTTTTCAAATCATCCATGTAGGTAAACACGGCGGGCACCACCAGCAAACTCAAGATGGTCGACGTAATCAAGCCGCCAATCACGGCGATTGCCATCGGCGAACGGAAACTTGGATCAGCCACGCCGCTGCCCAACGCAATAGGCAGCATGCCGGCACCCATGGCTACGGTGGTCATGATAATGGGCCGGGCTCGCTTATGGCAGGCATCGAGCAGCGCATCGAGGCGGCTCATGCCGTGGTCGCGGCGGGCAACGATAGCGTACTCCACCAGCAGAATCGAGTTCTTGGTAGCGATGCCCATCAGCATGATCAGACCGATCAGCGATGGCATGGAGAAGCTCTTATGCGCCAGCAGCAAGCCGACAAAGGCGCCGCCCAGCGCCAGTGGCAAGGCCGCCAGAATGGTGACTGGGTGCAAAAAATCCTTGAACAGCAGGACGAGCACGATGTAGATCGACAGCACGCCGATCAGCATGGCCAGGCCAAAACTGGCAAAGAGTTCACCCATGACTTCGGCATCCCCCACTTCCACCACTTTGACGCCGGGAGGCAGGTTACGTATCGATGGCAGCTGCTGCACTGCTGCCGCGACATCGCCAAGGGGCATGCCAGACAGTTCGATCTCAAAGTTGATATTGCGCGAGCGGTCATAGCGGTCAATCACTGCAGGGCCGCCTGCAATTTCAAAGTCGGCCACCTGTTCAAGCATGACAGGTCCGTTCTTGCCCGGCACCTGCAGGCGCTTGAGCAGGTCCAGGTCTTGTCTCGCCGACTCGTTCAGGCGCACGACAATAGGTACCTGGCGCTGCGACAGGTTAAGTTTGGGGAGCGAAACATCGTAATCACCCAGCGTTGCAATGCGCAAGGTTTCACCGATGGCCGTGCTGGTGACACCCAGGTCTGCTGCGCGGGCGAAGTCGGGGCGCACGATGATCTCGGGCCTGATCAGGCTCGCGGTCGAGGCGATGTTGCCCAAACCGGGAAGGGTACGCAGGTCCCGCTCAACTGCACGGGCTGCCGTCAGCAAGGCATTGGGATCTTCGCCCGTGAGCACCAGGATATATTTCTCGCCCGATCCGCCTAAACCGACTTTATAGCGCACACCCGGCAACGCTTCCAGGGCGGTGCGGATATTATTCTCGATGCCCTGCTTGCGGGGACGATCACCGCGCTCATCCAGCAGTACCGTCAGTGTCGCCTTGCGTACTTCGGCCGTGCCTTGGGGCGTAAAGGGGTCGCCACCGGCCGAACCGCCGCCGACAGTGGTGTAAACACTTTTCACATGCTCGACATTGGCAAGCAGCTTGCGGGCCTGTTCGGCTGAGTCCAGGGTTTGCTGCAGCGTTGATCCGGGCGGCAGCTCGAGATAGACCTGCGTTTGCGAGTTGTCATCCGGAGGGATGAAGCCGGTTGGCAGGAGTGGAATCAGGGCGATCGAACCAAAGAAAAACAGGGTCGCGCCTATCATCGTCAGCAGGCGGTGCTTCAGGCTCCAGCTGACGGCACGCATATACCAGCGCATCCAGCCCGGATCGCCATGCTTGGCCACAGACGGTTTCAGGATGTAGGCTGCCATCATGGGCGTGAGCAAACGTGCCACGACCAGGGAGGCAAATACCGCCAGCGATGCCGTCCAGCCGAACTGCTTGAAGAACTTCCCCGGAATGCCGCTCATGAAGGCAGTCGGCAAGAACACTGCGATCAGGGTGAAGGTGGTGGCAATCACTGCCAGGCCAATTTCATCGGCGGCCTCCATTGCAGCTTCATAGGGAGTTTTCCCCATTTGCAAATGACGCACGATGTTTTCCACTTCCACGATGGCATCGTCGACCAGGATACCGATGACCAGCGACAGCGCCAGCAGTGTGACCACGTTAATGGAAAAGCCGAGGTAATGCATGCCGACAAATGCCGGAATCACCGAGAGCGGCAAGGCGACTGCCGAGACAAAGGTAGCACGCCAGTCGCGCAGGAACAGCCACACCACCACCACGGCGAGGATAGCGCCTTCGTACAGCAAGTGCATCGAGCCGTCGAACTCTTCCTTGACGGGATTAACGAAGTTGAAGGCCTCAGTGATCTCGAGGTCAGGGTACTGTTGTTGAATTTCCGCCAGTGCTTCCTGCACGGCGGCGCCGACAGTGACTTCGCTTTCACCCTTGCTACGGGACACCTCAAAGCCGACTACCGGCTTGCCGTTCAGTAGTGCGGCCGAGCGCGGTTCTGCGACGGTATCGGTCACGGTGGCAATGTCGGACAGGCGTATGCTGCGTCCGCCGGGCAAAGCCAGCTCCATGCGCGCCAGTTCCTCGGCAGACTGCACGGTCGCCAGGGTGCGTAGTGGTTGCTCGCTACCCCCGAGATCGGCACGCCCGCCCGCGCTTTCCGTTTGCACCTGTCGCAATTGGCGCGAGACATCGG
>JAEZLB010000320.1 GCA_023435945.1 Pseudomonadota bacterium
CAGCAGCTGATCGATCACCTGAGCAAGGAAACGCCCAAGCTGATTGACGACCTGGTGCCCAAGCTGATTCCGCTGTCAACGCTGCAGAAGGTTCTGCAGAACCTGCTCGCTGAAGGCGTGCATATCCGCGACATGCGCACCATTGTCGAAACCCTGATCGATTGCGCAGCGCAAACCCAGAATGCCGATGACCTGACTGCCCTGGCGCGCATCGCGCTGGGCCGTGCCATCGTGCAGCAGATTTTCCCCGGTAATGCGGACCTGGCCGTGATGGCGCTCGACGATCGCCTGGAGCGCTTGCTGATGCAAGCCTTGCAGGCCAGCGGCACCGAAGGTGCTGGCATAGAGCCAGGCCTGGCTGATACTATCGCAGCCCAGGCTGAAATGGCCGTGCGCCAGCAGGAGCAGCGCGGCCTGCCGCCTGTGCTGCTGGTGCAGGCGCCGCTGCGCCCCTTGCTGTCGCGCTTCCTGCGTCGTACTTTGCCGCAGCTTAAGGTGCTGTCGCATGCAGAAATACCGGATACCCGAACCATTAGAGTTACCAGCGTAGTTGGAGGACAAGCATGAATGTGAAAAAATTTGTGGCGGCAAGCTCTCGCGATGCCTACAGGCTGGTGCGTGATGCACTGGGCGCCGATGCCGTGATCCTTTCCAACCGCAAGGTCAGCGCAGGCGTGGAAATTCTGGCGCTGGCCAATGAAGAAATTTCCTCGCTGGTTGAACCGCGCAGCGAAACCAGAACGCAGCGGGCACAGGCTGGCCATGCACGTCCGGCGCAACCCGACCCGTGGGAGCCGGCGCAGCGCCAAGGCCTGGGCGCTTCCGAACCCTTGCCCCGGATGACGCAGTCGGCTGCTTACAGCGGCCGCCGCGCCAGCGACGATGACCGGGCCGCGAGGCTGCGTGAGACGATGGCGAGTGCCCCCGGTGAACGGCTTACTGCTCAGTATGACAATGCCGACATCGCCCGCATGATGGCGGAGATCCGCTCCATGCGTGGCATGCTGGAGTCGCAATTGTCAGAGCTGACGTGGAGTGGTCAGCAGCAACGCGACCCGGCACGCAAGGAAGTGCTGCGCCTGCTGCTGGCCGCCGGCTTCTCTGCGAGCCTGGCGCGCTACCTGGTTGAAAACATGCCGGCGCGCCTGGCTCGGGGCAAGGCCAAGGCATGGATCAAATCCATCCTGGTGCGCAACCTGGCCTCTCTGAATGACGAAAGCGCATTCCTCGATGAGGGAGGCGTGTTTGCGTTGGTCGGGCCTACCGGCGTAGGCAAGACCACGACCACCGCCAAGCTGGCCGCGCGTTGCGTAATGCGTCATGGTCCCGGCAAGCTGGCCCTGATCACGTCCGACGGTTATCGTATCGGCGGTTACGAGCAACTGCGCATCTACGGCAAGATCCTCGGTGTCATGGTTCATTCGGTCAAGGATGACGCCGACCTGCGTATCGCCCTGGACGAACTCAAACACAAGCACACGGTGCTGATCGATACGGTGGGCATGTCCCAGCGCGACAACATGGTGGCCGAGCAGGTGGCAATGCTGGCTGGCGCCGGCACGCCGGTCAAGCGACTGCTGTGCCTGTCCGCCACCTCGAATGGCGACACGCTGAACGAAGTCGTGCGTGCTTATCGCGGTAACGGCCTGGCTGGCTGCATTCTGACCAAGCTCGATGAAGCCACCACGTTGGGCAGCGCACTGGATGTGGTTATCCGCCACAAACTGAAGATGCACTATGTTGCCAATGGCCAGCGAGTACCGGAAGATCTGCATGTCGCCAAGGCAAACGTGATGGTGGAACATCTGCTGCGCGCCAGCAAGGAAAATCCCGCCTTCCGTTTGCTGGACGATGAATTGCCGCTGGCCATGGCGAACACGGCGCCGGCCATGCATGATCGCACCCTGCGGGAGGTGAGCTTTGGCTAGTTTTGTATTCGATCAGGCAGAAGGATTGCGCCGCATGGCGGCCGGGGTGAAGCCGCGCGTATTTACTTTCCTGTCTGCCGCCAAGCCGGAAGAAAAGCAGAGCATGCTGATCAACCTTGCCGCTTCGCTGATGAGAGTAGGCAGCGATGTGATGGTGGTGGATGCCTGCAGTTCCGGCAGCGGCATGGTCAGTCAGATGGATATCCGGCCTGTCGCTTCCCTGCTGGAAGTGGCGAGGGGAGAGCGGGCAATCGAGGAGGCCATTCATGCCACGTCCGCTGGTTTCCAGTATGCTGCCCTCACGCGTGGGAGGTCTCCCTCCAACATGGAAGGCAGCGCCCTGAATGCAGTATTTGCCCGGCTACAGCAGTATGCCGACGTCCTGATGGTCGATGCAGAGCTCGGTGGGCAAGGGGAATTGCCGGTGGCTGCGATGGCGGAGGGCGAAATCGTGGTGCAGGTCACCAGTCATCCCGATTCCATCAAGCAGGCCTATGTGCTGGTCAAGCAGTTGCATGGCCAGTTGGGACGTCGCTCGTTTGGCGTACTGGTTACCGACGCTTCCGAAAAAGATGCGCAGCGCGTGTTTGCCAACCTGGCGCAGACTGCCAGCCGTTATCTGGCTGTCGAGTTGCGCATGATAGGCGCCGTGCCCGCCGATGAACACATGAACCGTGCCGTGAAGCTGGAGCGCCCGGTGGTGGAAGCCTTTCCGCTGGCGGCTGCCTCGGTTGCCTTCCGTCAGATTGCGGGCTGGTTTGCCCAGCAGAGCGCCATGTATGGCAAACCGTCATCCTGGGCCGGCCAGAATGACGAACTGATGCTGGCAGGAGCCTGAGAGATGTATACCGCGCAGGGCAAGGCCGATAAAAGTGATTTGCTGACGCAGTATGCACCGTTGGTCAAAAAGCTTGCGCATCAGATGAAAGCCAAGCTGCCTCCCAGTGTGGAAGTGGACGACCTGATTCAGGCTGGCATGATAGGGTTGCTCGATGCCTGCGGACGTTATGAGGACACGCATGGCGCGCAGTTCGAAACCTACGCGGTGCAGCGTATACGCGGCGCGATGCTGGATGAGTTGCGCAGCAATGACTGGATGCCGCGCAGCATGCGGCAGAACATGCGCAAGGTGGAAGCTGCGATGCATACCCTGCAGCAGAAGCTGGGACGTCCGCCGCTGGAAAGCGAAATCGCCAAGCACATGAAAGTGCCGCTGGAAGACTATCAGGAAATGCTGGCCGAAGGCGCTGGCCACCAGCTACTGTACTACGAAGATTTTCACGGTGGCGACGAGGAAGGCAATGAAAACTTCCTCGAGCGCTATACCACCGACGAGGAGGCTGATCCTCTGCGCGTCCTGATGGACACCGGCTTCCGCGAAGCCGTCATCGCCGCCGTCGAAGCCTTGCCCGAGCGCGAACAGATCCTGATGGGCTTGTACTACGAACAGGAAATGAACCTGAAGGAAATCGGCGCCGTGATGGGCGTGTCGGAATCGCGCGTATGCCAGCTCCACAGCCAGGCCGTGTCGCGTATGCGTGCGTATCTGAAGGAAAGGGCTTGGGCGGGGGTGGCTTAAGCAGCACGCAAACGGCGATCACCTTTCAGGCATTTTAATTCGCCAATTCTGCGAACCTGTTATTGAGAATTGGCGATATTGCCTTGCTTGAATGGCTTCGAAAAATAGACTTCAGCTTTCGACGACGGCTTTAGTGTAGCCAGGGCGTTCGATATCCAGCGTCTCCACTGAAATTTGTGTCCTCAAACCCGTGCCCGCCGGTAGTTGCTGTTGTAGCGCGCGAACCAGTCGGGTTGATAAATCCTGTTTTATCTCCAGGCTGCGGCCAGGCAGGATGTAAAGCCGGGCGGCAATAAAAGCATGTTCGGGCGACCCGGAGCCGACGAGGAAGGTATCCAGGCGGATGGCACGGCTTTTAATATCGGCTTCCTGGAAGTGACCGGAATCGATCAGCGCCGCATTGGTTGCTGCAAGGCAGGAGGCAGGATCGAAAGACGCGAGATTTTTGCTGTATTCGATGATGAGATGGGGCATGACAGAACGATCCCTTTATAAATAATCCGATGCACATGGATGGGTTTTTTAATCGGTGGCAGTGTATTGTCATCCCTGCCACCGGAAAATTAAAGTCTCGCTTTCATCTTTCTCGACCACCCGTTCTCCGCGTGTCATGCCGACCTTGGTCAGGACCCGATGAGACGGGGTGTTTTCCGGATGAGTGGTGGCGATGATGCGGGCTAAACCGAGTTCATCCCGCGCATACCGGAGCAAGCCGGATACTGCCTCGGTGGCGAATCCCTGGCCCCGGTACGAACGCAGCAGTGCGTATTTCACTTCCGGCTCGGGACGGCCGCCAGGATGCACGAGACCGGCAAATCCGATCACGGTTTTTGTTCCGGCTTCGACCAGCGCGTACATGCCATAACCACGTTTCCGATAGTTATCCAGCGTCGTTGTTATCCATTGTTTACAAGCTGCCTCGGCAATCGGTTGACCATTTCCCACGTAACGCATTGCCTCGGCGTCTCCGTACACC
>JAEZLB010000325.1 GCA_023435945.1 Pseudomonadota bacterium
TCATCCACCTGGTACTAGCGCGTCTGCCGGACGCGCCGGCCGGCACGCGGGGGATTTCGCTTTTTGTCGTGCCCAAGTTCATCCCGGCCAAAGACAGCAAACCGGGTGAGCGCAATTCCCTCTTCTGTTCCGCGCTTGAAGAGAAAATGGGCATACACGGCAATGCTACCTGCCAGATGATCCTGGAAGCGGCTACCGGCTGGCTGGTGGGGGAACCCAACAAGGGGCTGAATGCGATGTTCGTGATGATGAATGCCGCGCGTCTGTTCGTTGGCATGCAATCACTGGGCTTGAGCGAGATCGCTTATCAGAATGCTGCGGCTTATGCGAAAGAAAGGTTGCAGATGCGCAGCCTGAGCGGCGACAAGGCAACGGACAAGCCGGCTGATCCCATCATCGTGCATCCCGATGTTCGGCGCATGCTGCTTACTGCCCGTGCTTATGCTGAAGGAGGGCGCGCATTCAGTTATTACGTGGCGATGCTGATAGATCGTGAGCATCATCATCCGGATGAGAGCGTGCGCAAGCGGGCTGCCGATGAAGCCGCCTTGCTGACGCCCATCGTCAAAGCCTTCCTGACCGACAATGGATGGATCGCCGTATCCGAGGCTTTGCAAGTCTTCGGCGGCCACGGTTATATCGTGGAGTCGGGCATGGAGCAGTACCTGCGGGATGCACGCATCAACATGATCTATGAAGGTACCAACACCATACAGTCGCTGGATCTGCTGGGCCGCAAAGTCCTGGCAGACAATGGCATGAAGCTGCGCCAGTTCGGCGAACATATACAGGCCTTCGTGCAGGAGCACGGGCTGGATGAGACGATGGCGGAGTTCATCACGCCGCTTGCCGATCTGGGTGAGAAGGTAAATAAGCTGACCATGGAAATCGGCATGCGTGCTTTCATGAATAAGGATGAAATAGGCGCGGCCGCGGTGCCTTATCTGCGTGTGGTGGGGCACCTGGTATTTGCCTATTTCTTTGCTCGCATGGCCAGGATTGCCCTGGACAGGCAGGATGCGGGCGATCCTTTTTATCGTGCAAAACTCGCGACAGCCCGCTTTTATTTTGCACGCCTGTTGCCGGAAACAGCGATGCTGATCAGGCAGGCGCGCTCGGGTGCCGGCAATCTGATGTCGCTGGAAGCCGACCTGTTCTGACAACAATGATGGTGCGGCGTCGTCCTCTTGCATGAAAAGGAAATCGAATGTCCCGTTTCATGGTGAAAAAAGTTGCGGTATTGGGTGCCGGTGTGATGGGGGCGCAAATTGCTGCGCACTGCATCAATGCGAAAGTCCCCGTCATTCTGTTCGATCTGGCTGCCAAAGAAGGCAATAAGAACGGCATAGCGTTGCGGGCGATAGGGCAACTCAGCAAACTGAATCCCGCGCCATTGGCTGACATGGAACAGGCGGGATTAATCCAGGCTGCCAATTACGAGGAAAACCTCAATCTCTTATTAGGGTGCGACCTGATAATCGAAGCGATTGCCGAAAAGATGGAATGGAAGCACGAGCTGTATCGCAAGGTCGCTTCTTTTATCGCCCCCGATGCCATCTTCGCTACCAATACCTCGGGCTTATCGATCAACGCCTTGTCGCACGCCTTGCAGGAAGATCTGAAACAACGTTTTTGCGGTGTGCATTTCTTCAATCCCCCGCGTTACATGCACCTGGTGGAACTGATCCCCGTTAATGAAACACGGGCCCAGATCCTCGACCAGCTGGAATGTTTTTTGACCACCACCTTGGGCAAGGGCGTGGTGCGGGCACTTGATACGCCCAATTTCATTGCCAACCGTGTCGGTATGTTCGCTATGCTGGCCACGATCAAGGAGGCTGAGAAATTTGGACTGCCTATCGATATTGTGGACGACCTGACGGGCACCAGGCTCGGGCGTGCAAAGTCCGCCACTTTTCGCACGGCGGACGTGGTCGGACTCGATACCCTGGCACATGTGATCAGGACCATGCAGGAAGGGCTTGCAGGCGATCCTTTTCATGAGCTTTATCGGATTCCGCCTGTTATCACACAACTGGTGGAGCACAATGCGCTGGGGCAGAAAGCAGGAGCGGGTTTCTACAAGAAAGCCGGACGCGACATTTTGCGGCTCGATCCCATACAGCGTGATTATGTGCCGGCAGGTGGCAAGGCCGACGACTTCATAGGGCGCATCCTGAAAGAAAAGGATGCGGCACGCCGCATGAAGGCTCTACGCGAGGCGACACATCCGCAGGCACAATTCCTGTGGTCGATTTATCGCGATGTGTTCCATTACATCGCCGTACATCTCGCATCGATTGCTGCCACGGCGCGTGATGTCGATTTTGCGCTGCGCTGGGGATTCGGCTGGAACGAAGGCCCGTTTGAAACCTGGCAGGCGGCGGGCTGGAAACAGGTCGCACAATGGATACGGGATGATATAGAGCAGGGCAAGGCGGTGTCGAATGTGCTGTTACCGGACTGGGTGTTCGATGGCCGCGATGGAGTGCATGGTCCTGATGGTTCATGGTCGGCGTCCCAGAAGAAATATCTTCCACGTTCCAGTCTGCCGGTTTATCAACGACAGATCGTGCGCGCATCCCTGCTGGGTGAAACGTCTGTAGCAGAGCTGGGCACAACTTTGTATGAAGATGCATCGCTGCGTTTGTGGCATCAGGATGATGGTGTGTTGATCCTGTCGACCAAAACCAAGATGCATGTGCTGAATGGCGAAGTGATTGCCGGCATGAACCGGGCGGTAGCGTTGGCGGAATCCGGCTTCAAGGGGCTGGTGATCTGGCAACCGGATGCGGCCAGCGGCGGTGCATTTTCCGCTGGCGCGGATTTGCAAACTTTCCTGCCGATTTACATGCAGGGTGGTGCGAAGGCCATGGATGCGGCAGTCGGGGCGCTACAGCAGGCACACATGAGGCTTAAGTATGCACAGGTGCCGGTGGTGGCCGCTGTGGGCGGCCTGGCGCTAGGCGGCGGTTGTGAGTTGATCATGCATACGGCGCGGCGCGTGGCGCTGCTGGAGTCCTATATTGGACTGGTAGAGATCGGTGTTGGTCTGGTGCCGGCAGGGGGCGGGTTGAAGGAAATTGCCTTGCGCGCGGCGGCAGATTCCAAAGGCAACGATATCCTGCAATTCCTGAAGCACACGTTCCGGCATGTGGCCATGGCAACGGTGTCGACTTCCGCGCTGGAAGCGAAGAAGATGGGTTATCTGTCCGAGCAGGATGTGATCCTCTTTAATCCGCATGAATTGCTGTATGTGGCGAAGTCGCAAGTACATGCGATGGCGGATGCCGGTTATCGTGCCCCCTTGCCGGCTCCCATCCGGATCGCCGGTCGCTATGGCATGGCAACCCTGGGCGCGCAACTGGTCAATTTGCGTGAGGGCGCCCAGATTTCTGCGCACGATTATTTGCTGGCATCCAGGATGGCGGAGGTTGTCAGCGGCGGTGACATCGAGCCGGGCAGCCTGGTCGATGAGCAATGGATACTGGATCGCGAGCGCAAGGCATTTGTGGAGCTACTGGGCCATCCCAGAACCCAGGAGCGCATCATGGGGATGCTGCAGAGCGTCAAGCCGGTCCGTAACTAAGCGCGTACTTAGTTACGTAAACAAGGAGGTTCCATGACGACCATGCTACAAGACGCTTATATCGTTGCTGCAACCCGTACCCCAGTAGGCAAGGCGCCACGGGGCGTTTTCCGTCATGTGCGCCCGGATGACCTGCTGGTGAAGGTATTGCAGTCGGCAATGAGCCAGGTGCCGCAGCTCGATCCCAGGCTGGTGGAGGATGTGATCGTCGGCTGTGCTTTCCCGGAAGCCGAGCAGGGCTTGAACGTGGCACGCATGGCGGCCTTGCTGGCGGGGTTGCCAGACAGCGTGGGGGGCGTGACTGTGAATCGATACTGTGCCTCGGGCCTCACGGCGGTGGCGATGGCTGCTGATCGCATCCGTGTCGGACAGGCCGACGTGATGATTGCTGCCGGCGTGGAGTCCATGTCCATGGTGCCGATGATGGGGCATCATCCGTCCATCAATCCGCGCGTGCTGGAAGAAGACAAGATAGGCATGATTTACGGCATGGGCCTGACTGGCGAGAAGG
>JAEZLB010000358.1 GCA_023435945.1 Pseudomonadota bacterium
CACCTTGTCCGCCCCCCATGCCCAGGCAGCGCTCGAACTCCTTCAAGGCGGCCTCAAGGCGGACCTGATCTTTACCGATGTCGTGATGCCGGGCCCGTTGCGCAGTGCCGAGCTGGCGGGCCTTGCCAAGGAGCTGCTTCCGGATGTGAAGATACTGTTTGCCTCGGGTTACGTCGATGGCGGCATCACCGAGAAAGGCAATCTCAACCCGGGCATCACCTAGCTGCGCAAGCCCTACAATGGCGACGAACTGGCACGCAAGATCCGCAGCATGCTACCGCGAAAAACCCCTTCCCTGCACTGAATGGACATGCTGCTCCGCCTGATGCAAGCGAAGCACTATCAGGCATCAGGCGGTTATCGGGAGGAATTTGGTTGCTAATGCAGAAGGAAATCAGGGGCGACGGATGAATCGCATGGAACCCGGCGGCGGTTCGTTCAGCACTGCCCAGAATACACCCAGGTCAGCAATTGCCGCGACGAACTCATTGAACTCCACGGGCTTGACCACGTAAGCATTCACGCCAAGCTCATAACTGCGCAGCAGATCCTGCTCCTCTCTGGAAGAGGTCAACATGACCACGGGAATGCTCTTTAAGCTGGGAGTCTGGCGAATGAAGCGCAACACTTCCAGCCCGTCGACCTTGGGCAGTTTCAGGTCCAGCAGCATGACTGCCGGGTTACCGGCAGGTCGTGTCGCATAACTTCCCTGGCCCTGCAGATAATCCAGTGCCTCGGCGCCATCGCGCACCACGATTACCTCATTGGCAAGCTGGCTTTTCTCCAGCGCGATCAGCGTCAGTTCCAGGTCTTTGGGATTGTCTTCAACCAGTAATATGGGCTTTAACATGATCCCCCTGCTCTTTCGGTATATGTTTAGGTAATGCAAATGAAAATGTCGCGCCCTGATCAGGCATGGCGCTCGCCCATGCCCTGCCGCCATGCCGTTCAATGATGCGCCGCACATTAGCCAAGCCTATGCCCGTCCCTTCAAACTCTTCCATTCTGTGCAAACGCTGGAATACGCCGAACAGTTTATGCACATAGTCCATGTTGAATCCGACTCCATTGTCGGCCACATGGAATACGCGTTCGGTTTCGGACTCCTGCAGGCTGATTTTGATGAGGGCTTCATCGCGCGGGCGAGTGTATTTTAAGGCATTCGAAAGCAGATTATAGACGGCCAATTGCAAAAAGGCGGGATCGCCTTCGACCACCGGCAAATGCTGTATTTCCCAGGTGACCTTGCGCTGGCCGATATCGGCGGCCAGGCGCTTGATGGTCGTTTCCACCAGGTCATTCATATCAACCGGCGCCACGCGCAAGGCGGCACGCCCCATCTGGGAAAAGCTCAGCAGATCGTCTACCAGTTTCCCTGCAAAACGCGCCGCATCGGAAATATTGGCGATAAAACGCTTGCCTCGCTCACTGAGATTATCACCTTCAAACTCCAGCAGCAGATCGGAAAAACCGACTATATGGCGCATGGGCGCACGCAAGTCATGCGATACCGAATAGGAAAAAGCTTCCAGCTCCTTGTTGGCACGCCCCAATTCTTCGGCGAGCTCGGCCATTTGCTCAGCGCGTTCAAGCACGATTCCCAGCAAGGCCGCACGCAATTCGGAAGCGATTTCAATTTCACTGCTGCGCCAGGGCATCGCAGTGCCCAGCACGGTTTCCTGCCAGCTCTCGAAACTTGCGCGCGGAGATAACTGGACCGGCGTATCACCGTTACCGGATTTCAGATGCGGATTGCCAGCCCAGTCTATCTTCTGTATTACCTCAGGCCGGAACCAGATCAGATAATGGCGATGCAGGCGCGAAATCGACAGCGCAAGAATGCCGCTCGCTATCTCCGTCAACGCCTGTGCCGGCGGATAATGGCGCGACAACGCATTGGTATGGAAAACATCTTCGTTGACATGGGCACTGAGCCAGTTCACCAGCTCGACAATGTCGTGTTCATCGGGCGCATCCCCATAACGCGTCACCTTGCCCTCAAACACCAGCGCCGCACCGGAAGCACTGGCAAAGCGCAACAGTTCATGCCCGATTGCACTCATGTTATCGGCAAAGTTGTCATTTTGGCTCAGTGCTGCCAGCATGGTCACCAGGATGCGGCGCAATTCAA
The DNA here is from genome assembly GCA_023435945.1 of Pseudomonadota bacterium. GTDB lineage: Bacteria > Pseudomonadota > Gammaproteobacteria > Burkholderiales > Burkholderiaceae_D > JAEZLB01. Next base: position 2,132 of record JAEZLB010000358.1, read on the forward strand.
GACGATAGTTGTACTCATCGCGATCTTCCTTGGATTCGATGCGCAGCGCCAGGATTTCTCCTACCTGTTCGCAAGCGGCGCGCAACTCAAAAGGCACATAGCGAGGCTCGGCGTTATGGCAGGAAATCAGTCCCCACAACTGCCCTTTGATCACAATGGAAATCGACATCGATGCCATCGTTCCCATGTTCTTCATGTAACGCACATGGACCGGGGATACGCTGCGCAGACTGGAATAAGTGAGGTCGGTCGCCTGGCCGGTGAGCGGGTTGAATGAAGGCACCAACGCGGAGGGTATGTAGTCCGCATCGCAGATCAGACGCAGGCGGTTCGCAACATACAGTTCCCTCGCCTGTCTGGGAATATCCGATGCTGGGAAACGCTGATTCAGATAGGAGTGATAGCCTGGGTCGAGCTCTTCCGCCAGCACATGGCCATGGCCCTCGGCATCAAAGTAATAAACGAGTACCCGGCCAAAACCGCTGACCTTTTTGATTTCGGATGCAGCAATCCGGCTCAATGCCTCCACCGAGTCGACATCGTGCATTTTGCCAAGAAAGCTGCCAATCAAGGGATAGAGCTGCCAGAAATCCGTGCGCTGCGACCCGGATGTACGTTCGAACTCCAGGACGATCATGTCGCCAGATGCATAAGCCAGCACATCGAAATGAGTACCCTGGTCCGACTGAAAATCACAGAGATACGTGGAACGGGCCTCGATTTCACGGGTGCCCAGTTTTTCTTGCAGATGCTGCGCCTGCCTCTCGCCCAACAGGCCTGCCAGGTCGCCTTGCAGCATCTCCTTGGCATTCTTGCCAAGATGCGTATCGATATTGTCGCTGACCTGTATTACCCGCAAATCATCCTTACGCAGTCCGACGAAAAACCCGTGAGGCTGTATGCTGCCCGGGATGCGTATCGGCTCCTGCTCACACACGGACAGGTCAATTTGAGATTCTCTAACGGCCTTGTTCATGGTTCGAGCGTGTTGTTCCCTTTTCAGTGCATTGAGCATTACCGGAATGCCTGCGTCGCCGACCCTCTTCTTTATGAGCGGCTGCCCACTAGCCACATCTGACAAGGGACTTTATCTCAGCGAATCAGTTCAAGTCGGTTGCCTGAAAATGGTCGCTATGAGCGCTTTCAAACAAAAGCGGACAATCTGGCGCCCCCTTCCGTAAGGGCTGGCTCACCTCGATGAGATCCATCCCTGGCAACGATCCTGGAAGTCCAGAAATGGTATCACATCCCTAAGCGCCCCCTGTTAGGGTGCTACCACCACGGTTGTTGCGCGTCGTCACAGCCTGCACGCCACGTCATGCGGTGACAGGAAAAATGCACCTGCACAAACGCGATGCACTTCAAATAGTTCTTTCTCCTTGCACCGCCCTTCCTTGATGCATATTGATACCCGCCTGCTGTGTTATGGCGCAAAAAAGTACCTCAGGTGTTGAAAAACTGTGGCACACCGATTGCTCATAAATGCACATAAGATGCGTCTTAATACGCCTGCGGGGAGCCACCCTCAATAAGATCGATTGTTCGCCGAACCTTGCATGAAACGGAATTAAAGACAGCAGCAATCTCCCTTGAACAACCTCTGCCCAAGATAATTTTCATGAAAATTATCGTCATCGGCCACGGCATGGCAGGACACAAGTTTCTGGAATCGCTGCAGGACAGTACTTCAACCACTACGCGTGTGACTATTCTTTGCGAGGAACTGCGGACTGCCTACGATCGTGTTCATCTGTCCGAATTCTTTTCCGGGAAAAGTGCCGATGATCTGGCACTGCTAGAACCTGGCTTCTTCGATCGCAGCAATCTGGTTTTAACGCTGAACACGCGTGCCGTCGCCGTCGACAGGAAAACGAAGACGGTGACAACGGCACAAGGAGAAAAACTCGCTTACGACAAGCTAGTATTTGCGACAGGCTTCACGCCCTTCGTTTCGCCAATACCTGGCCACAACCGGAAGGATTGCTTCGTTTATCGCACCATCGCAGATCTGGAAGCCATGCGGGAATGCGGCAGCCGCTCCGGAAGCGGCATCGTGATAGGTGGCGGACTGCAGGCATCTTAGGAACACTTGGTAGTCGCTTCGCCGCTCTACAAACCTCATTTCGATTTGCAAACCGGCACCTGCCTGGAAGCACCGGAAAATTCCGTGCAGACTTATCCGACTCGCCTGGAGAATGGCAAGGTCAGGATCAGGGTGCATGCCGAACCCTGCTGAATGATTGTTTACTGCAGAAGAAAAAAGGACTGCCCCTAAGCAGTCCTTTTTACGCCACCCTGAACGATGGATGAAGAAGCGTTACTCAATGCAGGCTGCGCGTATCCCGTCCGGTATCACTATCCGTTCCGCTGCCTTCGTCTCCCTGATAGGAATGCCCATTACGCGAGTGCTGTCCTTCCTCACGCAGGTGCTGGGCCTCTTCCTTCGCTGTTTCCGCCACGCGCTGTGCCGACGCTTTCAAATGGCCAGCCTGCTCGCGAGCCATTTTTTCTCCTTGCTCGAACAGATCGTCGCGCGTACGCCCCAAGAGCTCGTCTTCGCGGCGCGTGCCAGGAAGCATTGCGCCCAACAAGGCACCCACGGCGAGCCCTAATACACCGACCACCAGCGGCTGCTCTTCCAGCATGTGGTTGAAGTTGCTCCTGGCGCGGTAATACTGTTCCTGAGAGCGGTGCCTCATTTCGCTGGCACGCATACGCATATCGTCAGTCATGTGATGCGAACGCTCGCTCATGGATGCAGAGGAATCCTTGAAGCTGCTGCTCATGGAAGACTTCCTTTCCTGGAGATCGTGCTTAGCGGCGCTCATCTTCTCCTTGATACCATGCGCTGTTGCCGATACACGTTCCTTGAGGTGATGGGTGGTATCGCTGACGCGATTTTTCAGGTTGCGGCTCTTTTCTTCGACATCCCCCGTCAGGTCCCGGCCGATTTGCCGTGCATTGCCCATTGCCCTGTGCATGGACGACCCGCCATGGTCGCCCGTGACATGCCCGCCAACGCCGTGATCATCCAGATCGCCAAGACCATGAAAATCGATGCCGTGCTCATTGGCAAAGCCTGAACCGGGCCGATGTGGATCGTCGTCGGGAGAAAAGGAATGATTGGCACGATGCCTGGATTTCATGTAACCCGGATTCCGGCCGCTGGCCATCAACCATGCGGCTCCCAACCCTATCAACGCAACCGGAATCGGATTTTCGCGTATTGCATGATTCAGGTTGCTGCCAAAGTCTGCCGGAAGGCTGGTGCGTGCATAGCTCATCGCCTGATCCATCATTTGTCCCGGCGTCAGCTTGCTCTGAATGGCATCGATATTGGAAGTCAGTTCGGCGCGGGTGCGTTCAATATCGTGCTCTATTTCCTCCGGCCGACGATTGTCTGCTGAGCGATATTTGTCGTCGTGATGTTTCATCAGACTCTCTCCTGAACGATGGTCTTGTCCCGTGTGATGCTACTGTCCTGCACTACGGTCTTGTCACGTTTCAGCGAATCCATGGTGCGATGCGGCATCAGGTTGTCCGGCTGGAGCTTGGCGCTGCCTGCCTTGAGCATGATGTAGCCGATCACTGCAATCACGAGACCGACAATGAGCGGAGCCAGCCAAGGCGCAAGATTGGGAGGCAGCAGCATCGCTACTGCATTCACGATGGCCTGCAGGATAATGAACAGGCCCGCGAACAGAATCGCGGCGCCTATTGCCAGCTCCGTGACACCTCCTTGCGCATTGGAAATCTTCTGCGATACTTCCACTCGCGCCAGCGCAATTTCCTGGCGTACCAGATCGGACATGTTGCGCGTCAGGTCGGTAAACAACGATGCCAGCGGCCTGTCGTTTCTATCGTTTGCCATAGCTATTTCCTCCGGATTTAGAGTCAGTGGGCAAAGTGGATTTGGTGCTTCCTCCAGGGGAGTCGGTAGGGCGTCCCGGCTGAGGCTTGCCATCTGAGGACACCGCTGGTTGCGCACTGCCAGGCAATTCGACTCCGGAGGCCCTGGATCCACTCATGCCGGAAGGATTGCTACCGGCCTGGGAAGGCCGGTAAATGCCGGTAATTTCCGGACCTGCCACGTTCGTTCCGGCACCCCACTGCCCACCCAGCGTACCGGACGACTCGTCGTCTTGCGCCAGGCTGTGCTCTTCCTTACCCAGGGGGGGGGTGCGGTTACGGCCGATATTTTCGTCGCGCTCACCCTCTCCCATCTCGTTTCGCCATGAATACTCGTCCTGTGTGCCCTCTCCCATGTGCGAAGCTCCGCGGCTCTCGCGGCGCTGCCTGCCATAGCTGCGACCGTGTTCATAGTCATGGGAGGACCGTTCAGCTGAACTTTTCATAAAACGGGATGCGACAAATCCGGCTGCCAAAGCACCGGCAAAGAAAGCCAGCGGGGAGCGGCGGCTAAAATCCTCCACATCGCGTATCAGGCTGTTGACGTCCCGGTTACGCAACTGATGTCCCAGGGATTCAATCTGCTCGGCCAGCATGCTGACGTAATGGCCGGATTGCGACTGACCTTCCTGCTGAAGGCGATCCGCTGCACTACGCATGGCGCCGCTGACAGAATCCACTTGATGGGCAACATTGTCCTTGCGCTGATTAAGTGCTGATTTCCCCTGCTCGGCGGCTTGCGAAGCCCACCCCTTAGCTTGCTCCTTGGCATTGTCCGCCATTTGGGAAGCGCTACGCTGCAGGGATTGATTTCCTGGTGAACTGCCGGGACTATCGCTCGCAGAAGAAAGCTGTTGCGAACCGCCACCACCGCCCGGCATAACAGGCTCTCCCGTTCTCTGGCCGCTGCCGGCCTTGGTGACACCCCTGTCTTTATCGTGATCTACCATCGCCATCACTCCTTTAAAATGAAAGGGCCACACGTCGCATCAACGCCACTCGCCGGCATTTCCGAAAACCTGCTCTGGGTGGCCCAGCGCTGGCACGCTGACATGCTTAAATGCATAATGATTTTTTAGAATACAGATAAGAGTTTTAGTTCTCGTGGGGGGGGGGGGGGGGGGGGGG
>JAEZLB010000050.1 GCA_023435945.1 Pseudomonadota bacterium
GGTTTTGTAGACTTGGGTGCGATAGTCGGCATGGGCACGGTCATTCTGGTAATGACATATGCGCAAACCCGCATCATTTTTGCGATGTCGCGTGATGGCCTGTTGCCCGCTCGCTTGTCCACCGTTCACAAGGTCTATGCGACGCCCTACCTGGCAACATGGACCGTGGGGATCATCTTCGCGACGATCGCTGCCTTCGTGCCGCTCATGGTATTAGCCGAGCTCATCAACATCGGTACCCTGGCCGCCTTCACCCTGATCTCCATCGCGGTACTGGTATTGCGCCGTACTCGTCCCAATCTGCCGCGCGGATTCCGTTGTCCGGGCGGGCCTGTGGTGCCCATGCTATCCATCGCTTTCTGTCTCTTCCTGATGGCGCATCTGCAGGCACGGACCTGGATAGCCTTCCTGATCTGGATGGTAGCCGGACTCGCCATCTATTTCCTCTATGCCCGGCGCAATGCGGTGCTGCATAATAAGAGCAAATAGGCCCTGGTCAGTTCTGACGGGGGACGAGGTTGAACTGGTTCGAGCGGGGGGAACGCTTCATATCCCGTAAAAACACCGCTGCTGGACGTACCGCTCGATGTAGGTGTGAACATTGCTTACGGTTCTCAGCCGGGCGCATGTGGCAGCTGCGAAACGGGTGTGATTGGCGGTGAAGTCGAACACCGGGGTAGCTTGCTGTCGGGGAAGGGCGAGCCGCCGGGAAAACCATGTTTGTCTGTGCGTCGGGATGCAATCCTTCCGGCGGACACTCGATCTTTGAGTTTGCACTCAGGCTGTTGATGGCACATTGATCATCGATCCCGGTAAATCTATGCAACAGGTGAAAGTAGATGGCTTGATAGCCTCCCTGGGTATCACACAGATCGTGGGATGGGGCTCGGTTTTCTACGCGTATGGCATCCTGATGCTGCCTATGCAGGAAGATCTGCAGATTTCCCAGCCTGCGGTGGTCGCTGCCTTCTCGATTTCCTTATTGATATCGGGGTTGTTATCCACGCTGGTGGGTAGTCTTATCGACAGGTATGGCGGACGCCTATTGATGTCGGCAGGCAGCGTTTTATGTGCCGCACTGTTGCTGGCCATGTCTTTCGTCAGCACTGCTCTGGAGCTCTATCTGGTGTGGGCAGCGATGGGCGTAGGCATGAGCTGCACGCTTTATCATCCGGCGTTCGCAGTGCTCACCCAAAGTTTCCAGTCTAATTATCGCCGCGCCATCACCCTGGTAACTTTGTTCGGTGGCTTCGCCAGTACCGTTTCCTGGCCGCTGACACAATGGCTGCTCGATCACTATGGATGGCAAGTGGTCTGGCAGGTATATGCATTGGCGAATATCGTCATTTGCCTGCCCTTGCATGCGAGACTGCCCAAGGCCACGGTGCAAACGCGTGTTACGAACACAGACAATTCCGCGTATTCCCTGTCGTCCGTACTGCGCGAACCTACGTTTTATCCGCTGGCGATTGCCTTTACGCTGAATGCCCTGGTGTTCTCTGCGATGTCCCTGCACCTGATGCCGATTCTCAAGGAAAGCGGGTTACCGGCCTACTTCGCCGCAGCAATAGGAGCCTTGCTGGGGCCCATGCAAGTATTGGGGCGGGCACTGGAACCGGCGCTTGGCCGGGTGATGAATATCCGGCAGGTCGGTCTGTTGGCAATCAGCCTGGTGCCCGCTGCATTGCTATTCTTGTTTGCTCCCGGTAGCTGGCTGGTCGCCTACGGCATCTTCGTGGTGATGTACGGTATTGGCAACGGCATCATCACCATCATCCGGGGCACCTTGCCCGCGGACTTGTATGGTCTGGAAGCGTATGGCGCTATCAGCGGGGCGATATCCGCTCCGGTCATGATTGCTTTCGCGGCAGGCCCTTATGTGGCATCGGTACTCTATAGCGTGGGTGGCGGATATCCTGCTGCAATCGCCAGTATGGCGGTTATTGCAGGATTCGCGGCCCTGTTATTCCATTACGCGATCACCCATATCCCCACAAAAGCAAGCAGCTCACTTCACTAGTCCTGCCCAGGAAACTTTCCTTGATGCGTGCAAGTATCCGGCGTCAATTACGCCCCACGGGAGAAGGACGCATTCATCATGGGTTTGTTTGTTTCCTCTGGCGACTACCGCAAGAATGCGCGCTTACCTGGTTAGCAGTAACAGCAGATATTGAGCGCAATAAACAGCGGGAACTTAACGAAGTTCTATAGTCCCTCTATCAATACTTCTCTATTTTCCCGCCTAGTAATCATAATGCTTCCAGATATTACTGTTTCAACCCATAACGTTAACTCCCTAACGTGGCCAGCCAGAAAAGTTTACGTCGATACCCTGGAATACAAAGCCGATTTCTTCATGAAAGAAGCTGCGAAAGCCTTTTTATCCGAGCAGCTCGACATCGCAAGCTGTCTGGATGCGGATGTCCCGCTAAGGCCAGACCAGTTATGGGATTGGGTGGACGAAGGTGTGCGCCAGGTCGGCAGCGCATACCGCCAGTACCTGGCTGAAAGAAAGGCGGGCCAGCCGCGCCGTTACTTCACCGCCAAGGCACATGCGCTTTATTTCCTGAAGATGGTGGCACCGACCAAGATGGCCGATGGCGCATGGCTTTATGGGCTGACGCAATCCTGGAAGTGCGCGGTGCCGGCATGAGAAGCGTCGAACTTGTGCCTGCTTCCGTCCGCAGGGCCCTGCGCAGGCAATTCCAGATTACCAATAACGGTACCTTCGCTTACCTGAAGTTCGATACGCGCGATGTTCCGAATGGGCCGCTGACAGTCAGTATCAATGCATCCAACGCAGCAGCCGGACAACCGGGCCGCACAGTGACAGCGATGCCGACGCGACAGTGGGTGATAAGCAATTAGCGGGTGCAACGGCAGGACTTGCCTAATCCCGGGAAGAAAGAAAAAAGCCTGATCCCCAGGGAGGATCAGGCAAACACACTCGCATATAACATGGCCCGGGGAGGGCCATTTGCTACTACTTACTGCCACTACAAAACGAATCGGGGCCTCAGGCTAAGGCCGCGAGCAGGATCTCGGAACTGGCGGTTGCGCCGAATACGCCACCCTGCATTTGCACCATCTTGATGGCAGCCATGTGGTTGCCGAAATCGGTGGCGCCGGTGCAGTCCTCCAGCAACAGGCATTCGAAACCACGGTCATTGGCTTCACGCATGGTCGTATGCACGCATACATCGGTGGTAATGCCGGTCAGAATCAGATTGCGGATGCCCCTGGTGTTGAGGATCAGTTCCAGGTCGGTTGCGCAGAAGGAGCCCTTGCCCGGTTTGTCGATAATGACTTCGCCCGGCAGCGGAGCCAGCTCAGGAATAATCTCCCAGCCGGGTTCGCCGCGCACCAGAATGCGTCCGCATGGTCCGGGATCGCCGATGCCGGCACCGATCTGACGCGAGCGCCATTGCTTGTTGGCTGGCAGGTCGGAAAGGTCAGGGCGATGGCCTTCGCGGGTATGAATAATGTGAAAGCCCAATTCACGCATGCGAGCCATTACCCTGGAGATAGGCTCAATCGGTGCACGGGTCAGGCTGAGGTCATATCCCATTTTGTCGACATAACCACCGATGCCGCAGAAATCGGTTTGCATATCGATGACGACGAGTGCCGTATTCTCAGGACGGAACTGGCCATCGAATGGCCATAAATAGGGATTCGCCTTAACTAAAGGAAAAGATGGGGAGCTCATGGTTCTCTCGCTTACTTAACAATTCTGGAGCGTGCCGCCATCAAGGCGTGCAGGGTAATACCCTTCACCTCAGCCTCGCTGGCTTGCACGTGTTGACGTAACAGTTTCTGTGCGGTCGTGATGTCACGATCAAGGATGGCGCGCAGAATCGATGCATGCTCCCGGTAGGTCGCCTCGATACGTACCGGCTTGGTAAAGTCGAGCTGGCGCACGATGCGTATGCGTTCGGTGATCTGTTTGTGCACCTTCAGCATTTCACGGTTGCCGGTTGCTTCAACGAGCACGCTATGAAACTTTTCATCATGCTGACTGACGATGTGACCATCCTTGATCTGCTGGTCTTCCGGCACCAGCCAGAACTGGCACAATTCGCTGAGTGGGCGGCGCTCACCTTCCAACTGGCACAAACGGACAATGCTTTCTTTCTCGATCAGGATGCGGAAGTCATATAACTCGCCCAGATAGTCGAAATCGATAGGCGTCACATACCATCCGGACTTGGGGTCGACGCCGATAAACCCTTCATTCTGCAAGCGTTGCAATGCTTCACGCAAAGGTGTGCGGCTGACACCAAGCCTTAGCGACGTTTCAGATTCGGAAAAGCGGTCACCGGGAATCAGGCGGAAGTAACGAATATCCTCTTTCAAGGTGTCGTAAATTCTTTGCGCCAGCGTCTGCTTGGATTTTTGTGCCGCCTTATCCGAATCCCTGGATTCATCAACAGGTTTGGTTAACATATCGATCCAATCAGGCGCGCATCACGAGCGCGGAAATACCCATCAGGCATGCTGCTGAAGCCAGCACCTGCGAAAACATGCGTACCGCGCGTGGTGACGATGCCATCCAGTGATGGATGCCGAAGAAGCTGACCAGCATGATGGTGGTCTGAATCATGAACAGGCCGAGCAGATACATGCCAATCGGAGTTGGCTCTGCGCCAATCACGGCCTCAGCATAGGCAAAACCATGTACGGCACCGGCAGCGAGGGAAAAAGTGGTCGCAAAACCCGCCGACAGGTTTTTCTTCATCCACAGGCACACGCCCATTACCAGCAGCGACAGGCCAATCGCAGGTTCTACCCAGTGTGGCGCATCGGTGTAAGCAATCACGGTCACGGCCACAATCAGGCTCACCATGTAGGCAACAAGCGCTTTAACAGCCTTGGCTTTATCGGTGAAGCAGACTGCTGCAACTAAAGCGGCAGTGACCAGAAACAGCAGATGATCGACGCCGATGATCGGATGTCCGAGGCCGGATAACAAGCCTTCCATCGCGGTTTCCGGCATCGCACCCCCGGTGGGGTGGTGGGCGAATGCTGCCGAGCTGGCAACCAGGCCAGCGGTCGCGGCTGCGACCCGGGTAATCAGGTGATTAGATTTCATCGTGTCATTCCTCAACAGGGAGTTGATCCGGGCGCAAGGCATGCGATACACCGATCATGCTGTCGCGGGTCACCAGCTTGCTCAACTGCTCCTCATTCCATCCTTCCGTGCCTTCCGGGCGCATCGGTATCACGAGGAAGCGCATGTCGGCGGTACTGTCATGCACACAAATCGAGGTATCCATAGGAAGCTCCAGGCCGAACTCCGCCAGTACTTTTTCCGGTTCGCGCACCGTGCGGGCACGGTAGGCTTTACTGATGTACCAGGATGGCGGCTGGCCCAGGATGGAACGCGGATAACAGGAACACAGGGTGCAAACCACCACGTTGTGCAGATCGGGCTTGTTTTCGATGACAACCAGCTGGGCTTCGCCAACCTTGATATCCAGTTCAGCGGCTGCCGCTTTTCCGTTTTCCAGCAGGCGCACCTTGAAGCCGGGGTCGACCCATGCGCGTGCAACAATCTTGGCGCCCAGATGAGTGCCCGGTGCTTCCAGCTTCTGGATCTCCATCGTGACTTCACCGGGGGATAACACGCCTTTGCGAAACAGAATGGCTTGCAGTGCATCGACCATCTGCTGGCCCAGCAGGTTTCCTGCTTCGTCTTCTTCTACTAAGGCATCGCTTTCGTGGGTGTGTGAATGAGTATGGTCGTGATCATGGTCATGATCATGCATATGGGAGTGTTCATGCGAATGGCTTGTGTTACTCATCTGATGCTCCTAGGCTTTTTCCAGCCAGTGATCGTAAATCTCGATAGAGAGGGTATCGTTGGGATGACGCACGTCGTCGCCCCATACATCGCACATCAAAAATTCCACGCGATACAGGGCCACGACGGGGCCTTGCGTAATGCCGATAGAAAGATCCTCAGGATTAAGGAAGAGGCCACACACTTGTATGATGTGACCTTCCTTACCCAGTATGTAGTCCGGGGTACGGACGTGGCCGGGCTTTGCCAAATTGACCACGCGCACTCGGTCACCCTTGGCGAAACGTGGCCCCATCGGTAACTTGGCGGCGTACATGGCCTTAATCCTTCTTGCAGGGGTCAGACCATGCAGCCTGAACGCGCTGGAGCTCCAGTTCGAATTCCTCGCGGGTAATCAAACCTTTTTTCTCCAGCGTGTCGATCATGGCTTCCAGACGACGGCGATAGAACGAATACTTCTGGTACTTATCCAGCCCGAAGCTTTCAAAGCCCAGACGAATTTCATCCAGCGACAACATGCGTCGAGAGCCATCGCTCAACAGGTTACGTATTGCTTCAGCTTGTTTTTCCCAATGCTGGAAAGGAATCTCCTTCATCGGGATGGGGCCGGAAGGGTGCCCCCCAATATCGTGGTATCCGCTCATATCGCCACCTTTATTGATTAAGCAAAATCAGATGCTTTGAGCAATACGGATTTCACATCCATACGCTGCTTGAGCAAGCCTTCTTTGTGGAACACGTCAACCAGTGCCTGATAAGAGGCAACGTCGGTTGCATCAATTTCATTCCAGGCTCGCAGGTAAGGCTGTGCAACGATGTTGACGTCCTGGCCTTTGATCGCGGTGTACTTCGCGAAGTAAGGTCGAACACGATCGAACTGGGTGTGCGCGATATGCGTGGCTTCATCCAGCGCCTTAACCAGCGCACGTGCCGCAACCGGGCGTTCTTTCAGGAACGTGGTGGTGAGCACGGAAATGCCGGAGTAGAACGGATCAGCGATGATTTCAGAGCACGGATTTACCATCGCGCGTTTTGCGACACCAGACGCTACGGCAATGGAGCCGACGGGTTCCAGCGACAGCGTGGCATCGATGCTGCCGTTCACCACGGAAGGCACTTGCAGGCCGACGGCAATTTCCTGCAGGCGTACATCTTTGTCAGGGTCCAGGCCATTGGCACGTACCAGATGGCGGGCAATCGTGCGCCACTGAATGCCGGGCAGGTGACCCAGCGATTTGCCTTTCAGGTCCTGGAAGTTCTTGATGGTCGAATCGGTTTTAACGATCAATGCATCGTTCATGCGGTTAAGCTTGCTGTTGCCGCCTTGCAGGCCGAATACCTTGAAGGTACCGGGATAACGCGATTCTGCGAGCATGGTGATACCTGCTGCTGCACCAGGCGCACCGGCATCTGCCTGATTGGCAACCAGCGAGTCGATGATCTGATTCGGGTTCTGGAACTGTACCACCTCAACATCCAGGCCAGCTTTTTCAAAAAGTCCGTCTTGCAGCGCCACATACAAAGGCGTGGTTTGCATGATAGGCAGCCAGGAGAGCTTTACTTTTTCCAGACGCTTGGCATGTACCCAGGGTGCGGCAACGGCTAAAGATGCACCGGCTGATAGTTGAAGGAAATTTCTACGGTTCAATTTCATGTTTTAACTCCAGTGAAGATGGACGACAGTGAAGGTCGGCCGGATTATTTTCCAGACCAGCTTAGGAAAGACCGTTCGATAGAAAGGAAGAGCGCATTAAGGCCGTATCCCAAACAACCCGTGGCGATGATCGAGGCATACATGTCACGGAGATCGAAAATTTGTTGTGCATCGATGATGCGGCGGCCCATGCCGTTGGTCGCGCCGATGAACATTTCAGCGACGATGATGACCACCAGCGCATAGGAAACGCCAAGACGCAGGCCGACAAAAGTTTGTGGCAGAGATTCGAAGAACATCACATCGCGGAAGATGCGGCTGCGTGACGCTCCCATTACCTTGGCCGCAAGGATGCGGGTCGGCCGTGCGTTCATAACGCCGTAAGCGACGTTAAACACAATCACCAGCCATGCGGAGAATGCTGCGACGGCAATCTTGGATTCCTCGCCAATGCCGAAGACCAGCAGGAAAAGCGGGAACATCGCGGTAGCGGGAGTGGAGCGGAAGAAGTCGATGGCAAATTCGAGCGCGCCGTATATGCGCTTGTCGGAACCCAGCACGATACCAACCGGTACCCCCAGGATCGCAGCAATCACAAACGACATTAAGGTGCGTGTCGTCGTGCCGAAGAAATCACCACCAATCGAGCCATCGAAGACGGACTTGATTAAGGTCTCGATGGTCGAAACCGGATCTGGCAACAAGCGTGGGCTAATCCATTCACCATAGGCGGCTGCCCACCAGACAAGAAAGATCAGAGCAGGGCCAATCCAGAATGGTTTATTGAAGGATTTATTGAATGCGCTCATTTGCGGACCTCTTGCTGGAAGATGGAAAGGCTCAGGGCCTTGGTTTCAACGAAGGTGGGATCGGACAGCGTTCTTTCGTTGCGTGGGCGTGGTGCCACGACATCGATAATGTCGGCAACCTGTGTTGGGCGCTTGGTTAACAGCAGTACGTGATCGGCGAGATAAACGGCTTCTTCCAAATCATGCGACACCAGCATCATCGTGATGCCCGTCTGCAGGAAAACAGTTTGCAGGCGTTCACGAATGAACAAGGTCATTTCGTAATCGAGTGCAGAGAAGGGTTCGTCGAGGAACATCACTTCCGGGCGGGGTGCCAGCGCACGGAGAATGGAAACTAGTTGCTGCTGGCCGCCGGACATCTCGAAGGAGCGGCGGTTCAGGTCGAACTTCACATCGAATTGCTCGATCAGTTCATCAACACGTGCCTTCCTGTCTTCCGGCGTCCAGCCGCGTACCTTGAGCGGGTATTCGATGTTGTCGCGTGCGGACATCCATGGGAACAGCGCATCGCGATAGTTCTGGAATACGTAGCCAATCGTCACCTCTTTGACGCTTCGGCCATCAAACAGGATTTCGCCGCCATCGATAGAAATCAAACCCGAGATCAGATTGATCAGCGTGGATTTGCCGCAGCCATTCGGGCCAAAAACAGAAATGAAACTGCCTTTGGGAATATCCAGATCTAATCCGTCATACAGCGTCGAGCCGCCGAAGTTTTTTTTCAGGCCTCGGATCGTGATGGCCGGGCGAGAACCTGCCGCAAAATTTTTCTTGGGGATGCGCGACTCGGCATCGCCGGTAGGGCGTAATACGCTGCTAGTTTCAATATTCATTGTGGTTCCAGGTGCAGGGGCGTCATTTCTCGGATAGAACACGTCTAAATAGGTGTGCCTTGGTGATGGTCGTTAGCAGGGGTGGGGTAAACGACAAGGGACAAGTTGAGCTCATCGCTGAGCTGCAACTGGCGTATTTCCAGCGGAGCTTTCAGGCAGGCAGAGAATTCGATGAAGCGCGATCCCGGAAACTCCCAGACATCAAAGCGTTCAGCGATGCGGGGTGCAGCAACAGGTGTGCCGGAGAAAGCGATTGTTTGCTCATCACTGGCTGGCACATTACGTTTCAGTAAGCGGGCATTAAGCGTCGGTAATACATCGGCCAAGGGCGACGGACGTTCGTCAGCGCAGGGCAAGCCTATACGCAACATCGGGATGGTTCTGGGAACGCGGGGGTACTTGATGGCGGCAAGCTTTTCGCTGCGGCGAATTGTGGCGTGGCTGGTGCTGGCGGCCTGTTCCCAGGCCAGGCCGAAATGGGTGAGTGCGACATCGTGTGCATGCTGGCCTATGCAGGTGATGCCAAAAGGAAGGCCTTCGGCAGTAACACCTGCAGGAAGTGCCAGTGCCGACCATCCCAATAAATTCACGAAATTGGTATATCGCCCCATTTCCGTGTTGACGGAAACCGGGTCTGCATCCACTTCCTCAAATGTGGGATGGCGTGGGGCGGTCGGAACGATTAATAAGTCGAAGTCCTGCCATATTTTTCCGGCACGTTTTGCTAATGTTTTTAAGCGGTACTGTGCCTTGAATCCATCCACCGCATTAAAACTCTCGGCATGGCTGATGACCTTGCGTACCGTTTCATCCAGTTTCTCAGACTGGGTTCTGATCAGGTCTTCGATCACCAGGTAACGTTCACTGACCCAGGGTCCTTCGTAAAGCAGCGAGGCAACCTCGTATAACAGCGAGAAATCGAATTCGGTAACCGTGTGACCCTGCGTGCGCAGTTGCGCCAGCGCTGTTTCCCAAGGTGCATGATAGGCATCGCCGATGAGCAGAGTGGATGCGCAGGGCACTGCAATACGTAACCCTGTTTGTGGCAAATTCGCCGGACCGATGACGGTGCTACTGTAGGCATCCTGCTCGTCCTCGCCTTCTATCAAGGACAGCACATGCTGTGCATCAGCGACGGTATGCGCAAACACCGAGACACAGTCCAGTGTGCGGCACGCAGGTAGCACACCAGTGGTGCTAACACGTCCCGGTGTGGGTTTTAATCCGACTAACTGGTTAAAGGCGGCGGGTATACGTCCTGATCCTGCGGTGTCGGTGCCCAGCGAGAATGCCACGCCATATGACGCTACGGCGACAGCTGAACCCGAACTGGAGCCGCCGCTGATATGGCCGGTGCTGAAAACATTGGCAGGGCGACCATAAGGACTGCGTGTACCAACCAGGCCGGTCGCAAACTGGTCGAGGTTGGTTTTGCCGATACATACAGCACCCGCAGCTCTCAGGCGTGCAACAACGCTGGCATCGTCAATGGCATCGCGTTCAAAAGCAGGACAGGCTGCAGTGGTCGGATAACCGGCAACATCAATATTGTCTTTGGCCGCGAAGGGCACACCGAATAAGGGATAACGCTTTACTAAATCATCACGGTCAGCGCTTTGCAGGGTGAGTTGATGCAAGCGGCTGAATTCCTGCTCGAGTTGCGCTTGCGTCGATAGTGAAATCCATACCGGCCTGGGCATGGCGCGACATTGGTCGAGACTTTGTTGCAGTAGTTCTCGATAGTCGGCCCCCTTGCGGTAGTGGTCTAAGTACTGAGCGATCGTTATTGTTCTATTGGTGTTCATCATGGTGCGCGGTGTTGCATACCACGATGTATTCGCAATTACTGTGCCATATATAAAACTGCTGTGTTACTAAGAAAATGCCCGCTTATGTAGCAATTGATGATTTGCTTCGCACCAGAATTTAAAGGTGATTCGCCTTCTTGCGGTGCGGTGCACGACTGTGGTGAGTGCTGATGCATGTGGAGATGCGATGTATCAGACATGAAGAATGGACCCTGCGTGAGAGATAAATTCATCGGTTATGCCGGACCGGACGTTTGACGACGCGCCATGCGACGACACATGACGTGACAGAGAGCGCGGCACCCAGCAGGGAAAGTATCAGGATCAGATGTCAGGTGCGTCCGTCGATGAATGCTGAGTAGCAGCGTTATCGAGGAGATGCGGGGCGCACAGTCATGAAAGCGGAAGTGCGTAGTCGGGAAGGCTGGTGGATGATGAGGCTGCCCGCCGGGTGCAGTACCGGTACTCGACAGGCAGCAAAAGGGAATTAAGCCGCCAAGGTGTCGACCTTGCGCATTTCTTCCGGCACGACAAACCCGATAGGACGTTTCACCTTGTCTTCACGGATTGGCATTGCGATAAACAATACGGAGAGTTGCGTCACGTGCTGAACCAGTCGCACCCTTGCGCCATCTTCGGTGATGCCATCGAATGAAATCAGGTTAGGCGGCGCATAACCGATTTGCTGTACCTGGAAAGAAATGGCATTGCCGAACGAGACCAGGCGCGCGCCGACTTCATGGCCTTCGTCGAGGGATTCCTCGAATGCGATGGCGTAACGGCGCAGGGAATGAAAAGCCTGCAGTGCATCATGCGGCTCACAAACAGGAAGATTACTGAGGTCGTCCATGGGGGTGGGGATATTGCTCATGCGGTGCTCCTATTCTTGGTTTTATATTCTTGTGGCCAGGCAGATGTCCTGCCGCTTTTCGGAAAGATATCCGGCATCGGTCACATGGCCCTGCGAAGGGAGCCAGATTGTCGCATGTTGCTTCGGATGCGCCAATCATCGCCGGCAACGCGGCAGGTGCATAAAAAAGGGCCCTGAAACAGGGCCCAAAAAAACACATACAGGGGGAAACCGATCAGCCCCCTAAGTAAGCACGGCGTATCTCGGGGTTGGCCAGCATTTCGGCAGAGGAGCCCTGGGTCACGATGTGACCGTTTTCGAGCAAATAACCACGATCGCACATGGCTAAAGCCGCGTAGGCATTCTGCTCAACCATCAAGACGGTTGTACCTTCTTTACGAATCTCGCGAATCAGATCGAAGATCTGTTCCACGATATTCGGGGCCAGGCCTAAAGAAGGTTCATCAAACATCACGAGACGGGGACGCGACATCAGTGCACGGGCGATAGCCAGCATTTGCTGTTCACCCCCCGACAAAGTGCCTGCAACCTGTTCGATACGTTCACGCAGGCGCGGGAACTTACCGAACATACGTTCCATGTCATCTTTCACGCGTTGCTTGTCCATACGGCGGTAGGCACCCATTTCCAGGTTCTCACGTACGGTCAGCTGCGGGAATACGCGACGGCCTTCAGGGCAATGGGAAATACCGCGGTCAATAACTTCCGCAGGAGAGACGCCATTGATGGCATGGCCATCCATCAGGATGCGGCCGGTCACCAATGGCTCCAGGCCATTGATGGCGCGCAGCGTGGTGGATTTGCCAGCACCATTGGCGCCGATGAGGGTAACCATTTCGCCTTCGTTGACTTCCAAGGAAATACGATCGATGGCGACGGTAGCGCCGTAGCGCACAGTGATTTCTTCAATCTTCAGCACGTTCGATCCCCGATCCTAGGTAAGCGCGAATAACTTCTGGGTTATTCTGGATTTCAGTTGGCGTACCGGTTGCGATCACATGACCGTAGTTCAGCACGACGATGTGATCGGAGATCGACATCACCATGTGCATGTCATGCTCAACCAGCAGCACGGTGACGCCGCTCTGGCCGATACGACGGACCATTTCCTTGAATTCCTCCGTTTCGGAAGGATTGAGACCGGCAGCCGGTTCATCCAGCAGCAGGATGCGGGGCTTGGCCGCCAGGGCCAGGCCCACGCCCAGCAGGCGCTGTTCGCCGTACGACAGGTTGGTTGCCAGGTCATCCTTGCGGGCTTCCAGGCCCAGGAAGGCGATAATTTCCTGGGCTTCGGCACGCAGCTTTTCTTCTTCGCGGCGGAAGCGCGAAGTACGGAACAGCGAGTCGAATACACCGCAGCCACCTTTGAGGTGCAGCGCCATCATGATGTTCTCTTCGACGGAGCATGCCGAGAACACGCTGGTGCGCTGGAAGCTGCGTACCAGGCCCAGAGCCGAGATGTCTTCCGGCGCCATGCCGGTGATGTCACGACCGAAGAAATACACGGTGCCGATGGTCGGCTTCATGTAGCCGGAGATAACGTTGTAGGTCGTCGTTTTGCCGGCGCCGTTGGGGCCGATAAGACTGACGATCTTCCCGGCCGGAACAGAGAAGCTGGCACGGTCAACGGCAGTCAGGCCATTGATACGCATGGTGACGTTATCCAGCACCAGCGCCGGCGTGTTGTTATTCACTTGGGCGTTCATGCGCTCACCTTTCTGGCAGCGGCAGCCGGAGCAAGTTGTTTATCGCTGGAGGAAAAACGCTTCGCATACCCATTGAGCGCCGGCACCAGGCCTTTAGGCATGAATACCAGGATGGCAATCATCAGTACGCCGTAGATCATCCACTGTACTTCCGGCGACAACAGTCCGCGCATGGCTTCCGGCAACAGGCCGAAGATCAGGCCGCCCACAACAGGGCCAGCGAGCGTTCCCTTTCCGCCGATGATCACCATGATCACCATGGTGATGGTGAACATGAACATGAAGACGTCAGGATCGATGATGCGCACGGTGTGGGCATACAGGCCGCCTGCCGCGCCAGCAATCGCTGCGGCAAATACCGTGGCAATGCTCAGGTAATGGGTAACGCGGATACCAACAGAACGTGCCAGCGTTTCGTTTTCACGCAGTGCAATCATCGCGCGGCCGACACGGCTGTGAACCAGCGCCGCAACCAGCAGGTAGGCGAGCACGCCAACAGCCAGCACCAGCCAGTAGGTCGACGATTTGCTGACCAACTCGATCACCCCTTCGCCCGGTACCCACAGTGTCAGGGGTGGGATGTTGTTCAGCGCCATCGGGCCTTCGGTCAGATCCACCCAGTTCAGCGACACCATGCGCATCACCTGGGCAAAACTGATGCTCACGATCACGAAGTAGGCACCCCGAACACGGAAGGACAATTTGCCGAGCAGGAAGCCAGCCAGGCCTGCAAACAAGATGCCGCAGATGAAGGACAGCCAGACGGGTTTGGCTTCCACCATCAGCGGTTCATCCATGCCCCACAGCGTGACGTCAAAACCCAGCGACATCAGCGAGGTCACGTAGGCACCCAGGCCAAAAAAGGCGACGTGTCCCAGGCTGAGCTGGCCGGTGAAACCCAGCAACAGGTTCAGGCTGATGGCTGCAACGATGAAGATCCCTGCAGACGCGGTCACCGACAGCACATACGGATCAGGCCAGACGATAGGAAGCAGAACCAGTGCCAGTACAGTAACAATGAAAATGGAATGTTTTTTGTTCATGTGATCAACCCACCCTTTCCTTGATGGTGAATAGACCTTGTGGACGGAACAGCATCACAGCAAGAATCACGAGGAAGCCGAGTGCATCGCGATAAGCGGTAGAGATATACCCTGCACCGAACTCTTCAACCAGGGCCAGCACAAAGCCGCCGAGCGCAGCACCCTTGAGGTTGCCCAGACCACCCAGGATCACGATCGCGAAAGCTTTCAGGCTCGCAAGGTCACCCATGGTCGGATTGACCACGAACACGGGAGCGAGCAAAGCACCTGCGACCGCAGCCAGGCAGGAGCCGAGTGCAAAAGTCATGGTGTAGATATGAGAGACGTTCACGCCAACGATCTTGGCAGCGTCTTTGTCCTGGAAGGTCGCGCGCATTGCCAGACCCAAACGCGAGCGTTCGATCAGCATGTAGAAGATGACCAGTAGTACCAGCGAGGCCAGCAGCACGAATAGGCGGATAGGAGACAGTGACACTTCACCGAAAACCAGCGGTTCCTGGCTGAATGGTGATGCAACCGATTTTGCCACGCCACCCCATGCCAGCAGCTCGGCGTTTTGCATGATGAGCATGACAGCAATCATGATCAGCATGACTTCATCCATCGCCTTCAGGTCACGGCGACGAAGCAGGAAATATTCAATAAGGGCGCCAAAAATCAATCCGGCAGCAGCTGCGACGACGATCGATCCGAAATAATTCATGCCGAACATGCCAACCACGGCATAGGCCATGTAGGCGCCGAGCGTATAAAGTTCGCCATGTGCGAAATTGACCACGCGCATAATGCCGAAGATCAGCGTCAGGCCGATGCCCAGCAGCGCATAGGTCGATCCGAGCACCAGGGCATTCAAGGTGTGCTGCAGAAATTGGTCCACGATATTCCTCCAGCTGGCAGGGCAGTGATAAGCACTGCCAGCTATGTATAAAAGACAGAATGGGGGGCACTGAAGGATCAGCCCACAGTGCCCGGCACCGTCTTACTTCACCGTTGCTTTGCCATCTTTCAGTTCAACGACATAAACGTTAGGCGATGCCTGGCCGCTTTCCTTGCCGGCCGGACCTTCTTTGCCGAAGCTGTATTCGCCGTTCACGCCCTGCACTTTTACTTTCCACAGTGCGTCACGGATGGCAGCGGGTTCTGCTTTGCCTGCAATACGGATGGCTT
>JAEZLB010000057.1 GCA_023435945.1 Pseudomonadota bacterium
GCTTCGGTGAATATGCCTGAAAGGCAATTTCGTATCACCTTGCGGCGCTGCGAGAAAGCCTGCTGGACCGCGCGCTCCAGCTTGGCTGCATCGCACTCCAGCGGCTTAGGCAAGGGAATCATGCGTACAATCGCCGAATCTACTTGCGGTGGCGGATCGAAGGCGGTGGGCGGCACGACGAACAGCAGCTCCATGTAATAGCGCCATTGCAGCATGACCGACAGGCGACCATATACCTTGCTGCCCGGCTCTGCCACCATGCGCTCCACCACCTCTTTCTGCAACATGAAATGCTGGTCCTGCACCTGCGGCGCGATGCTCGTCAGGTGGAACAGCAAAGGACTGGAAATGTTGTAAGGCAGGTTGCCGACAACACGCAGCTTTTTACCGTGTGGTACGGGTATCGAAGAAAAATCGAATTGCAGCGCATCGCCTTCATGGACCACGAGGCGGGCTGCATCAAATTGCTTCTTCAGACGCGCGACCAGATCGCGATCCAGTTCAACTACATGCAATTGCTGCAAGGATTGCAGCAACAATGAGGTCATGGCACCTAGACCGGGACCGATCTCCACCATCGTATCCTCAGCCTGAGGCGCGATGGATTGGATGATGTCATGAAGCACGGCCTGGTCGGTAAGGAAATTCTGGCCGAAGCGCTTGCGGGGAATATGTTTCATCAATGAGGGAATACGCAGAGTCTAGGAACGATGGGATGCCATTTCGGCCGCGACCTTGATCGCTTCCAGCATGCTGCCAAAATCAGCATGACCGACGCCTGCAGCAGCCAGATCAAGGGCGGTACCATGATCCACGGAGGTACGAATGATAGGCAGGCCCAGCGTCACATTTACCCCCCGTCCGAAACTCGCATGCTTTAAAACAGGCAAGCCCTGGTCGTGGTACATCGCCAGTACGCAATCAGCATCCTGCAGATACTTGTGCTGAAATAAGGTGTCGGCCGGATAAGGACCGCGCGCATCGATACCTCTGCTTTGCGCAGCCTCCAGTGCAGGCGTGATGACATCAATTTCTTCGCGCCCGAGATAACCGCCTTCGCCGGCATGCGGATTCAAACCGGTGACCAGGATGCGAGGGCGGCTGATACCAAATTTGTGCTGCAAGTCTGCATGCACGATATCCAGTGTCTTGCCCAGCCCTTCCCGGGTAATCGCTGCCGGCACGTCCTTCAAGGGAAGATGCGTGGTGGCGAGTGCTACGCGCAGATAAGGTGAATCACCACCGGCCAGCATCATTACCACCTCAGGCGTCGCGGTTTTTTCCGCGAGATATTCGGTATGGCCGGTAAAGGGCACGCCGGCATCGTTGATCGTACTCTTCTGCAAAGGTGCGGTGACAATAGCGGCAAAGGCACCGGACAAAGCGCCCGCTATCGCCACGTCCAGCGTATGCAATACGTAAGCGCCATTGCGCGCATCCAGTTGCCCCGGCACTACCGGAGCGCCCAGAGGACAATCGATGACGAACAGGTTGTCGTCTTGCGACACAGCGTCTGGTGTCAGTGCATCGATTGAGGCGAGCGCGGTGAGCTTGATGGCCGGATCAATTTCT
Organism: Pseudomonadota bacterium; assembly: GCA_023435945.1. Lineage (GTDB taxonomy): Bacteria > Pseudomonadota > Gammaproteobacteria > Burkholderiales > Burkholderiaceae_D > JAEZLB01. The sequence goes on from JAEZLB010000057.1 coordinate 1,573, forward strand.
TGCGCCAGCTTGTGCAGCCAGTCGTAGCTTCCCACCAGCACGCAGCAAAATTTTTCGCGCACCTGCCAGGCAGCCTTGATGGAAATTTCCGGACCTATACCGGCAGGTTCGCCCGTCGTCAGCGCCAGGATGGGAAAGGATGCGTTCACGGTCAGTGCTTATCAATCACGCGCTGTACCACCCAGGCGGTATTCAACATAGGCACGGTCACGCAGTTCACGCACCCACTCATCCGCCGCTTCCTGCATCTTGCGCTCGTAAATGGCATTGCGTGCAGCCATACGCATGCGCTCGGGCGACACTTCGTCAGTGCGCCGCTCCAGCACCTGGATCAGGTGATAACCGAAAGGCGATTCTATTGGTTCGCTGATTTCACCCGGCTTCAATGCATTCATTGCACGCTCGAATTCCGGCACCGTGTCGCCGGGATAAATCCATCCCAGATCGCCGCCTGAGGAAGCGGACAAGTCATTGGAAAAATTCTTGGCAAGTTCCTCGAAGGAAGCTGCCTTGTTATCCAAACGCTCTTTCAGTTCAGCCAAGCGACGGCGCGCCTCTTCCGGCGAAACGATCTGATTCACTTTAATCAGAATGTGACGGGCACGCGTCTGCTGCACCGCCGGCATAGCCGCTGCGGCTTGACGCTTATCCACCAGTTTCAGCAAGTGAAACCCATTGCCGCTACGGATAAGGGGTGAAACCGTACCGGGTTCGGCCTGACCAATCGCATCGACAAACACTTGCGGTAAACGGTCAGCCGTGCGCCAGCCAAAATTGGTGTCGTTCACGCTGCTCGCCACATCCGAATATTGCGCCGCGACCTGGAAAAAATCACCGCCCTTCAATAGCTGCTCGCGTGCCTGCTCGGCGCGGCGCTGCAATTGCGCCACCTGTTCGGGCGATGCATTCTCGGGCACACGCACCAGTATATGCAACAGATTCAGCTCCGGCCCCTGGGTCTTTATTGCCGCCGCATGCTGGGCAAGGTATTGATCGATTTCCGATTCGCTGATGCGTACCCGCTCAGCAACGGCGCGCTCGCGCAGGCGCTGAATGATAATTTCATTGCGCAGGTCTTCACGGAAGCGGGAAAAGGTCGTCCCTTCTCTCTCTACGTGATCGCGCAATTCCTGGATATTGAGATTATTCTGCGCAGCGATCTGCGCAAGAGAACGGTCCACCACCACGTCACCGATCTGTATGCCACGTTCTTTGGCGAACTGCAATTGAACGCGCTCCAGGATCATTTGTTCCAGCACCTGGCGACGCAGCGCATCGGGTGCCGGCAAAGGCACCTGTTGCTGGCGCAGGCGCGCAGCCAGTACGGCCATGCGGCTCTCCAGCTCCTGCGCCGTGATGATCTCGCTGTTGACTACGGCAACGATTTCATCCACCAGTCTGGGCTGAGACACATTGCTGCTCGCTGCCTGCCCCCATGCCGAAGGCATGAATCCACCTGCGACAATGCCGGACAGCATCAGCGCCATCATGACTTTCGACATTCGCTCTGTCGAGATCTTGCTAATCGGATTGAATTTCATCTGGCAAGCGCTTCTTATCTAGAATTAGGGTTGACTGATCCGTTGGTAGCCGGAGATATTATCCCGTAAAGCATCCAGCGGGTCCGATCCCAGGCGTGACAATCCGCTAAGTTCCAACTGGAAGTAGAAAGCAGTGGTCGCCACGCCTGTTGCCGTTGGTGTGCGCTGCCCCACTACCCGAAGTATCCAGCAATCTTCGCGGTATTCAAAGCCGAGCAAACCTTCGGCAATTTTGCCTTCACGCATCGAATAGTTGATACGGCCGACACCATACCAGCGGTCGGCCAGCGGCCATTGTCCGGAAATATCGAACTGCTCCAGATCGTTGGGTTCGTCGAGACGATAGTACACGTTCAGCACGCGGCTCGGCCCCGGTCTCCAGCTCAATCCGTAAGTCGCCCGACTGACTTCCTTCATGGCTTCGTTGTATTGCACGCTGGTGTTAAGGGTCACGGTAGGAGAAACCTGGCCCGACACTGCCAGCAGGATATCCGAACGCAGACCGCTGATCGGCGTACTGCCAGCACCCTCCGCCTCTTCAAAATAAACCCGCTGATCGCCCAAATAAAACCGCTGTGCCAAGGTGAGCCGGAGGTATTCCTGGCCGGTTTCCCCCAGAAACCGCGATGTCACGGCCGCGGTGACCTGGTTGGCATCATTGATGCGATCGTAGCCGCTGTAACGATTTTCACTAAAGAGTTCCGCGAAGCTGAAATCCAGTTCAGCCGTGTCGAATTTTGGGATATTTCCCTGATAACGATAGGGCGTATATACATAAAACAACCTCGGCTCCAGCGTTTGCGTCGCCTGACGGCCGAAGTACGTGGTATCGCGCTCGAATACCAAACCGCTGTCCACCGAAAAAGTCGGTAAAGTGACACTCAGACTCTGGCTGGCATTGCTCCGGTCAAGCTCATAGTGCCTGGCGGTCAATGACAGGCTGGGCTTGAGAAAGTAGGCCTGGTGGATGATGGGATAGGTTAGGCGCGGCTGGAATACAAAACGGTTGCCATCCACGCGATCGGCGTGCCAGAACTGGGTGGCTTCCGCCAGTACCGACCAGTCGAACCCTCCGATATTGTATTTCGCAGCATTGAAGCTCAATTGCGGCAGACGCTCATACGGAAGGTCAATCGGCGACAAGGGATCTTGCAATACCTGGTAAGTGGTAGTGCGTCCCATCAGATTCCAGTGGGAACTGGCATATTTTAAAAGCAGATCTCGCGAGAGTATGCGGTTATTTGCCTCGGTCAGCGTACTGGGGAAATCGTTTGGATATTCATCATCCGAAGCAAAGTTCAGATTCGCGTAGAACCTCAGGTTGGGGGTGATTTTCTGGTCATGTACCGAAGATACGGCCCACCGGTCACTGTCTGTCAGACGGTCGCCACTCAGCCCCTCCAGCCTTGTTTCGCCAATGTAGGTCTCGCCGAGATAACGTGCCTCCGCCCCGAGTTGCAAGCCGCGGCGCGAAATGAGTTTCGGAAACAGGGTCAAATCCCGGTTGGGCGCAATATTGAAGTAATAAGGCACCATGACTTCTAGCCCGCCCGTATTGGAAGTACCTATCGTCGGGGGCAAAAAGCCGGACTTGCGTTCGCCGGAGAGGGGGAAGGATATATAAGGTGAACCCAGTACCGGCACCCCCTTGAAATAGAGCGCCGCACCGCGCGCGGTACCTATATCGCGCGCGCTATCCAGATCCAGCGTATCGGCCTTCAGATACCAGTCTGGATCCAGACCTTCGCAGGTACTGTAGGTGCCACCGATAACGCGTGCCTGATCGCGTGAGGCAAAATCGATGCGCTCCGCCTTGCCGCGTCCGTTGTTGGCTTCCATCTCATAAGTCGGATTCAATACATATCCGACACCGGTATCAATCTTTACCTGCAACTCATCGCCGCTGAAGATTTGGCCAGGCCGCTTCATCCATACATTGCCGACGATATGCACCTCATCCTCCACCAGATCGTAATCGGCTCTATCGGCGGTCAGCTGCATGCCATCGCGTGTAATTTCCACATCGCCTTCGAGGATGATCTCGCGCTCCAGCCGCCCCTTCATTGTCTGCGCTTCAATCACCGTCGCGGATTCCTGCCCGGCCTCATCGGCGGCAAGTGGAGATTGCGCCCATGCCGGAAAAGCGGTTGCCAATAAGGCAGCCGCAGACAGGCGGGACAGACAAAATGCAAAGAAACGGATCATGCAGAAAAGGCGTTGTTCTGCGGCGTGGCAGGCGATTTTTCGGGACGAATCCCTTATTATATGAGAACTCTTATGTTCTCACGCGTATTCCAGCACGCTCTTATGACTTTATCCCCTGTTTCCGATGCTCGTCTGACCCAGCTCACGCAATGGGCAGCCACACTCCCCCATCCTCAACTGCAGGTCGACTCGGTGCGTCCCGCCTCGTCCGATGCCAGCTTCCGACGCTATTTCCGCTTCGACGGGACGGATGGCGCCACCTACATCGCGATGGATGCGCCGCCACCCCAGGAGGACGTGCGCCCCTTTATCCAGGTCGCTGAACTGTTTGCCAGTACCGGCGTGTCGGTACCGCAAATCCTGGCGCAGGATGTGGAGCAAGGCTTCCTGCTGCTGTCCGACCTTGGCAACACCACCTACCTGCACCAGTTGAATGCCGACACCGCTTTCAAGTTGTACATGGACGCCATCGATGCATTGGTTGTGATGCAGGTCCAGAGCCGCCCTGGTGTGCTGCCTGAATATGACCGCTCCATGCTGTTGCGCGAACTGCAGCTATTTCCGGACTGGTATATCAACAAACATCTTGGCGTTACCCTGACAGCCTCCCAGCAGGCCGTGCTCGACAAGACTTTCGACCTGCTCCTCGCCAATAACCTGGCCCAGCCACAGGTATTCGTGCATCGTGATTATCATTCGCGCAACCTGATGGTGTTGGGTAAAGGCAGCCCCGGCATTCTCGATTTCCAGGATGCCGTGTACGGCCCCATCACCTATGACCTGGTGTCGCTGCTGCGCGATGCCTATATCGAGTGGGATGAGGAAATGGTGCTCGACTGGGCGATCCGCTACTGGGAGCGTGCCCGTCGCGCCGGCTTGCCGGTACGGCCGGATATCGATTCGTTTTATCTTGACTTCGAATTCATGGGCCTGCAGCGCCACCTGAAAGTCCTGGGCATTTTTGCAAGGCTCCATCATCGCGACGGCAAGGATGGCTACCTGAAGGACCTGCCGCTGGTCATGCAATACACCAGAAAAGTCGCCGGTCGCTACAAGGAACTGGTACCGCTGCTGCGCCTGCTGGATGAACTGGAAGAACGGGGGCCGCAAGTGGGTTATACCTTCTGAACTGCGAACCCCTCTCTGCTCCTCAAACGATCCCTATCGAGACTTGCTCATGAAAGCCATGATTTTTGCCGCCGGCCGGGGCGAGCGCATGCGTCCGCTGACCGACAATTGTCCCAAGCCGCTGCTGACCGTGCATGGCCGCCCGCTGATTGTCTGGCACATCGTCAACCTGGTGCGAGCCGGCATTACTGACATCGTCATCAACCACGCCCACCTTGGCCACCTGATCGAGGAAGCACTGGGCGACGGCAGCCGTTACGGCGCAACACTCGCCTACTCCGCCGAAGGCAACGCCCTTGAGACGGCAGGCGGCATTGCCAAGGCGCGGCATTTGCTGGGCGATGACCCTTTTGTTGCGATAGCTGGCGACATCTATTGTCCGCACTTCGATTTCGAGCAAGTGAAATCGGCGCTGGTGGAAGAAGATGTCTGGGGCGAGCCTTATGCGCCCGATGCGCGCGATATCGCCTGGCTTTACTTGGTCAAGAATCCCCCTCATCATCCGCAAGGTGATTTCGGACTGAATAGTTTCGCCATCAGCAATGAAGGCGAACCACGTTACACCTTTTCCGGTATAGGCGTGTATCGTCCCGAGATGTTTGATCATTTGCAGGCAGGCGAGAAAGCACCGCTGGCACCGATATTGCGTCAATATGCCGCCCAAGGCCGCATAGGCGGCGAAATATACGCCGGCAGCTGGACTGATGTCGGTACGCCCGAGCGGCTGGCCCAGCTGAACGCGCCATTTACGACAGGAATGCCATCATGAGTCCCTATGCAGAACGCCGTGCCGCCCTGCTGTCCCGCATGCAAGCCATGGGCGGCGGTGTCGCCATTATTCCCACCGCTCCCGAAGTCATGCGCAATGCAGATGCGGACTATCCTTATCGCCATGACAGCTATTTCTACTATCTCTCCGGCTTCACCGAACCGGAAGCGGTTGTCGTGCTGATTGCAGGACAGGAAACCCGTTCCATCCTGTTCTGCCGTGAAAAAAACCTGGAACGCGAGATCTGGGATGGCTACCGCTACGGTCCGGAAGCCGCCAGGGAAAAATTCGGCTTCGATGCCGCTTATGCAATAGACAAGCTGGACGAAGAGCTGCCCAGGCTGCTGGCCAATGCACCTGCCATCTTTTATGCGCTGGGCAGCAAGCTGGAAAGCCGCGTTCAGAATTGGCTGAAAGCCGTGCGTGCGCTAGTGCGTGCCGGCGTGACCGCCCCTGCCACCGTGCATGATGTCAACGTGCTGCTCAACGAAATGCGCCTGGTCAAGGATGCGCATGAAATAGCGATCATGCGCAGAGCCGGTTTCATCGCGGCAGGCGCGCATGTACGGGCGATGCAGGCCTCGCGTCCCGGCATGCATGAATATCAGCTGGAAGCGGAGCTGCTGCATGAGTTCCGCCGCCATGGCGCGCAATTTCCCGCCTACACGTCCATCGTTGCCACCGGCCCCAATGCCTGCGTGCTGCATTACCGCGCCGGCGATACCGTGCTTCAGGACGGCGACCTGGTACTGATCGATGCGGGCTGCGAACTCGATAGTTATGCATCAGACATTACACGCACCTTCCCTGCCAACGGCCGGTTTTCCGGTCCGCAGAAGGCGCTGTATGAAATCGTGCTGGAAGCGCAGAAAGCCGCGATAGCGCTGATCGCGCCCGGCCGACGTTTTACCGACAATCACGACGCAGCGGTGCGCATTCTGGCACAAGGCATGCTCGATACCGGCCTGCTAAACAAGAACAAGGTCGGCACGCTGGACGACGTGATCGCCAATGGCGACTACCGCCAGTTCTACATGCACCGCACCGGCCACTGGATAGGCATGGATGTGCATGACGTGGGGGATTACCGGGATCCTGCTCCGGCCGGCACCGAGCGTCCATGGCGCACGCTGCAGCCCGGCATGGCGCTCACGGTGGAACCAGGCATCTATGTACGACCGGCCGAAGGCGTGCCCGAGCAGTACTGGCATATCGGCATACGCATCGAAGACGATGCACTGGTGACGGAATCCGGCTGTGAAATCCTCACCGTGGACGTCCCCAAGTCGGTCGGCGATATTGAAGCCCTGATGAAAAAATGAGCAACATCCCCAACGAGCACGATGCGGACATAGTGATCGGCGGCGCAGGCCCGGTCGGCCTGACGCTGGCCGGGCTGCTTGTAAATCACGGCATAGCGCCCACACGCATCGCGTTGATTGAAGGACGCAGCGCCGATAAAGCCAGGCAAGACCCCCGCTCCATCGCCTTGTCTTGGGGCAGCAGGCAGATACTGGAACAGGTAGGCGCCTGGCCGGTTGCGGCCACACCGATACGCGAAATCCATGTGTCACGCCGTGGTCATTTCGGTCGCACCTTCATCGATAGCGAGGAATACGGCCTGCCTGCGCTGGGGTATGTCGTGCGTTACGGCAACCTGGTTGCTGCGCTCGACGCCAGCGTGGCCGCAAGGGGCATACAAGTTATCAGGCCGGTACAGATCCTTGCCAGCAATGAAACCCGGGACTCGGTATGGCTGAACTTGTCCGGCCAGCAGACCATCACTGCCACGGTATTGGTGCAGGCAGAGGGTGGCGTGTATGGCGATCAGGCCGCCAAGTCCCTGCAACGCGATTATGATCAGGTGGCGATTGTTGCCCATGTTCGCAGCAATGCCGCCGTCCCGGCACGCGCCTTTGAGCGATTTACCGATGAAGGGCCTTTGGCGCTGCTGCCCCAGGACGACGGTTATTCGCTGGTGTGGTGCGTACGTCCTGCCTCGGCGCAACACCTGCTAGCCCTCGACGATCAGGCGTTTCTGGCTGCGTTGCAGCAGGCTTTCGGCATGCGGGTCGGGAATTTCATCAGTAGCAGTGTGCGTCAGTCCTTTCCGCTGGGCTTGAATGCCCGCCCTGCCGCCTCCGCCCGCAGCGTCGCGATCGGCAATGCCGCGCAAACCCTGCACCCTGTGGCTGGCCAAGGCCTGAATCTTGGCTTGCGAGACGCCACCGTATTAGCCCGCCTTCTGGCCACCGATGTCAGCCCGGATGCATTGGTGACGTTTATGCAGGCGCGCGAAGCGGACCGCACCACCACCATACGCGTAACAGACCTGCTAGCGAGAGTATTTGCCAGCGCCCCCGATGGCGCACTCAGCCAGACCCTGCTGGGCGCTTCGCTCGGCTTGCTGGATCTGGTGACTCCTGCCCGCCACCTGCTGGCCGAGCACATGATGTTTGGCCGGCGCTAGTCATCAATCAAGTACCGCAACCCGTTACGCCAACCCGGCAATAAAAAAGCCGCCCCGAAGGGCGGCTTTTCTTTGATGCCTGCAACGATTAAGCCGCTGTTTTCAGTGCAACCAGCACTTCGTCCAGCATCTTCTTCGCGTCGCCGAACAACATGCGGTTGTTCTCTTTGTAGAACAGCGGATTGTCCACACCAGCATAACCGGAAGCCATACCACGCTTCATCACGATGGTTTGCTTGGCATGCCATACTTCCAGAACCGGCATACCAGCGATCGGGCTGTTCGGATCTTCCAGCGCGGACGGGTTCACGATGTCATTCGCACCGATAACCATTGCCACGTCGGTATCGCCGAAATCCTCGTTGATTTCATCCATTTCGAATACGACGTCATAAGGCACTTTTGCTTCAGCCAGCAGAACATTCATGTGACCGGGCATACGTCCCGCAACCGGATGAATAGCGAAACGCACGTTCACGCCTTTTTCACGCAGCAGTTTGGTGATTTCAAACACCGTGTGCTGAGCTTGAGCCACCGCCATACCGTAGCCAGGAACGATGATAACGTTCTTGGATTCACGCAGCATTTCTGCGGTTTCAGCAGCGCTGACAGCAACCACTTCACCGGCAGGTTGAGCTGCACCACCACCTGCGGCGGGTGCACCGCCTTCGCTACCGAAACCGCCAGCGATAACGCTGAGGAAGTTACGGTTCATCGCACGGCACATGATGTACGACAGGATCGCACCGGAGGAA
>JAEZLB010000218.1 GCA_023435945.1 Pseudomonadota bacterium
ACAAGAGTCCAAGCGCAAACGCCGCCGTCTTGCCACTGCCCGTCCGCGCCTGCGCAATCACATCGCGCCGCGACAGGATCGCCGGCAGACTCTCCGCCTGCACCGGCGTCATCTCGGAATAACCCACTTCCGCCAACGTCTTGCGCAGCGGCTCGATCAACTTCAATTTGGAGAATTCGTTCATCCGCGCATGATCGCATGCGGGATGGGCGGGATGCGGAAGAGAGTGCGGCCACGCCTGGATGCGGGGCCGTTCGGGGAAGGCCTTACAGATTCGGGATTGATTGAGGACCCAGCAGTTCACTTCGCCCTTGAGGTAGAAGGGGCGAGAAAGATTGACCTGCGGAGGCTTTGAGAAAGCCTCCTTAGGCTGCTCGCCTAGAACCGAATGGAATCCGACTAGTTCTGCGCCGCATCTCCGCTCGCCGCTGCCATACGACTCGTGTCTCGCTGATCCCGCAGCCTGCGCCAACGCTGGTACTGCGCTGTCTTTTCGGGATCGGGATCCTCGTAACCCCGCAGCCAGAAATCGAACCAATCCACGCTGCCTTGCATCAGCGCTAATACTTGCCGCGGATTTTGGACGTTGTGAGCCGCGTGCTCTTTCGCATCTGGCATTACGTACAACTCTACCGGCCGCTTCAGATAGCTGAGCCTCGAGAAAAGCTCCCAGGCGCTTGTCAGCTCAAGCAAACCACCTGACTGCAACACCTTGCGCAACGGCGTATGGATCTTGTCGGCATTAAAGCCGATTGCATGCTCCGTCCATGCCTTGAGACCTTCTCCGAAGGGAGGGCTTCCCCCGTTTACAATGCTGTCCTGCTCCGGATATCTCGTAAACGTGGCCGATATGTAACTCGGATTCCAGTTATCCACTGCACTCGCCGCTGCGAATGGAAGATCCGAATGCGTTATGGCGTATTCCACCCAGTAGCCGTTGCGACTGAAGCCCAGCAGCCCAACTTTCGTCTTATCGACGATGGCTCTGTCTACAAGCTGTTGCACCACCGCTTCGAACGCCGCCTGACGCACCCGCCCTTCATCGCTTGATCGGTACATCTCCACATCCATATGCACTACAGCCATACCGCGGTTCGCAAGCACTTGCCCTGGATAAGCGGCCACCAACGGAGGACCGAGACCCCCCCCTTGATCGCCATAAAGAGTGAATCGAGGAAACTTCAGTTGGGTCGAATAGTCACTCTGGATCACCAGCGGATAGATGCTACGCGGGCTATACCCGACGGGATAGAACAGCAGGCCAGCCCACTTCTCGCCGCTCGCAAGCTCACCAGCGATCTTCTCGACCCGTCCCAATGTGTAGTCGGTGGTCAAATCAGGATTGGGATCGAAAATCATCTGCTCCTTCTTCGCACTCACCGCATATAGCCGGGGCGGTGTGAGTGGATTCTCTCGAAGCTCGATCCGAATTGGCGGCGCCTTTATCTCGGCTATCTTCTTCGTGATTCGCTCCCACGTTTGCCCGACACGTTGGAAACGTTGGCGCTCGCCCGCAGCGCTTATCTCTACATTGTCCGAGTCAATCCAGCGCATGGATTCCAGCGAAGCAGTAGAAAGCCTGATCGGCAACTGGCGATACTCTCCAGTGCTCACGTCGACGATCACCGCAGCATCGCTGTTCGTCCCACCACGCTCTACGCTCTCAAGCGGGAGATACGTCGGAGCAATCAGGACACGGCGACCATCGGGTGACCAACTCAACGTCGCCTCGTTCACAACGTGAGGTACCGGCCATAGCGTCTTCCAGCCGCCTCCCTCCAGATCAACCAGAAAGAACTGATGAACATGTCGTCCGGAAAACGAAAGTGGCTCGCGCAGCGCCTCGGGAATCGTATGACTATTGCCTGAGTAGGCCGACCACTCAGGAACAATGCGTTCCGCAGTAGTGTCGACGATCACTCGCTTCGCATCAGGAGCGAAGTAGATCATGGGCTTGCGATCGAGATCCACTTCGCGGCCAGCGAACGTAATCTTCCTGGCGTCGGCACTTGAACCGTCGATAAGAAACCACTCTCTGTTGAACAACCGCTCCGGCAGCGTCCTGCCTGCAAAACCATTGAAGAGCGCGTAGCCATCGGCATTCTCAGGGACGCTGTATCCTGCCTTCTCCATCGCACGCTGTGCTTTCTGGTCCCGCTCCTGCTCCAAGGCGTTGTAAAGAACTGCGCCGTCTCTGTTGATAGCAAAATCCGTCACTGGTGTCGGATGGTTGGTTAGATAGTCCAATCGTCCTGTGGTTAGGTTGATACGAGCAACCTGTCGCATGTGGCGTTCGCCGGCCCAAAGAAACGCGACATTCGATTCGTCGAGCCAGTGGACCGGGCTGAAATAGGCCGAGACGTCCCTGTCTGCTCCCACATCATCGATGCCGCTGCCCAGTGCAGTTGTGAATAGACTGGCGACCAATCTAGGCCGTGCAGCTTCAGAAAACGACTCGAGGCTCCCAGCCATCAAGGTGACCCAAATACCATTTCGCTCCACATCTGCCTTGGCTACCCGAAACATGTATCGGGTTCCATTCGGCGATATAGAAACGGCACCGTGCGGATTACCGGCAGTCACCCGCGTTTGATCAACAAGGATCCTGGCGCTCTCGATCGCATCGACGGCTGTGAGAACACGTTGACCGGAGCCCGCCATCGCCTGCGCAAAGAGAACAACCACCAAGAGCCCAGCGGCGACAAGCGTCCTCATCATCGACCCCATTGGGCAGTGATTTGCGCGCTGACGAATCGGCCTAGCGCGGATGCATTTACACCGTCGTAATTGATTCCCCAGAGATGGGACACGAAGGGAGGATCTCGATCAAGTACGTTCGTAGCTGAGAGCGTAATAGCGCCCTGAGAGAGAACGTTTGATAGTAACTTGGAAAGATCGTACCTAAGAGTCATGTCTACGGTCGTCCAGGACGGAACGGTACTGCGCTGTTGGGCACCGACGAATCCCGATGTACGTGTGTCGCGATAGTCGTCTACGTAACTCACCGTCGCACTTGTACTGAGCGAGCCTCGCGTAAATGAAAGACTGCTATTTAGACGCAGATCCACAGGCTGGTACACGTCATTGATTCGATCGACTGGCGGGGCGCTCGCGATCACTTGCTCTCGATTCTTCAGAATCTTGGTGCCTGCCAACTGCACAGCCCACTGACCGAGCTTGGTACCCCACTGGTAGCTGACGTCGAAATCCATACCGCTCATACGAACGGCCGCGAGGTTACGCACTCGCCCATCGACAATTGCGCCTATATCCGCAGACTGAGGCATGCTTTCGCAGAAGGTCCAATCCGCCCTAACGCACATTGTCCCTGGCCTCTCCAAGAGCGCGACGACATTTTGCAACGTCGGCTGACGCGTCACGAGGAACGCATAAGAGGCATCCTGCAACACGCGAGACTGAGTCTCGTACCCGCTTGGGAACGGCTCGCTCACACGGTCCCTGTAATCGATGTCGAAGTAAGTTGCGGAAAGCTCGAGCCCACGAGCGACTGTTGGCTTCCAATCGAACCCGAAAGTCCGATTCGTAGATTCCTCCGCCCCCAGCCCTCTGCGACTGCCACTCAATTGGATCACAGTCGCAAGCCCTTGCTCATCGGCGTAGGCACGCTCGTAAACCACCACCGCTGTACCAGCGGGACTCATCTGCGTGAACAACGGCGCCTTGAACGATGTGCCCCAAGTACTGCGCACGTTGAGAGAGTCCCATGGCGCCCACGCCACACCTAGCTTGGGATTGAATGTACTGCCAAAATCGCTGTAGTCCTCGAGTCGTCCCGCAAGCGTGACCTCTAAACGCTGCACCCCTGGTCGGGCATTGACATGGGTAACCCACGGCGCGTTGAGCTCTGCGTACAGCGCCGCGACATCTCGCTGCAGCTTGTCTGCTAGTCCGCTTGTTTCATCGACTAGCCTTTCGTTACGGAACTGTGCGCCGAGGGCGAGCCTCACATCGCCACCAGGCAACAACCCCATACGTCCATCCGCCGCGATATCAGCTGACAATAACCGGTACTCCGATTGATAGCGGATGAGCGATGTTCCGCTCTCGAAGCGCTCTTCCTCCGACTCACTTTGATCGATCATCCCGGAAGCCCGACCCTCCCATCCGGCCGGTAGACTGAGCGTGACCCCTAGCGATCCTCCGAGTTGCTGCCCACTGCCGATAATCTCTAGGGGCGTTCCTCCGCCCCAGCCAAGGGCGCTCTCTCGTTGACCGTAGAAGACCTCGCCGGCCAGTTCCATCGCGTCAGAAACCTGCTGCGAGAATGTGCCGAACAGACTGGCTCGCTCTTGCCCGGGGATGAGCTTGAGCTTGGTCAATCCGCCCGAAAGCTCGATGAAGTCTCGATCCGAGTGGTCGAGATCTGTACGTCGAACGTACTCTGCGGCGATCAGCGATCGGCCCGATTCCCATGCGTGTCCAAGGGTTTGCCCGAACTGCCACTCGCTGTGGCTTCCTTCGGTTACTGTGCCGTAGCGAACACGCGTTTCTGCTCCTTCGAAATCCTTCCGCAAGATCAGGTTTACGACGCCACCCACGGCATCAGAACCGTAGATTGCTGAGGCGCCATCCGTCAGGATCTCGACGCGATCAATCGCGCTCAATGGGATTAAGGAGATGTCTACGAAATTTCCGGTACCGGCGGCGGCCAAACGCCTGCCATTCAGGAGCACAAGCGTGGAGTCACTTCCAAGCCCGCGAAGGTTAACCGCCGATCCACCGAACTCCCATCCCGGACCGCCGTTCACGTAGCTGACAGTTGAATCCGCAATGTTGTTGAGATTCTGAGGAAGTCCTTGAATGAGCTGCTGCATCGTCGCATAGCCGCTCGCCTCGATATCTTCCCGATCAAACGTGATCACCGGCGACGAAAGATTCTGCGCTCCACGAATGTGACTTCCCGTGACGATCACTTCCTCGAGCATCACTCGTCGCTCGGCGTTCGCATCTGCGCCCGACGCACTTTCGGATGCACCAGGTTGTGCTACTGCGCTCGCCGCCGCCTCGCTTCCCTCCACCAACTGCGCCGTGCGCATCATCGTCGCTGCCGACTGCGGCTTCTTCGGTGAGAGCACGAGTGTGCTTCGATCGACGAAGCGATACTCGAACTCGCTGTCTTTGAGTAAGCGCTCGAGTGCGGCTTCGAGTGTGAGGCGGCCATTTACGGCAGGCGCGCGTACGCCATCGACGGCGGAGCCGGCGGTCAGGATCTGGATGTTCGCTTGCTTGGAGAGATCGATGAGCGCTGTCGAGAGTGGCTGCGCGGGAATTGCGAACTCCGCGATCGAATGCGAGTCCGCGTACAACGCGGGCGAGAAGGCGGCGATCGCTGCGGCAACGGCAGCGGAAACGGCGAAGCCTCGACGGATGAACATGGTGCAAATTCCCCTGGTTGTTCTTAGCGCTTTGTGTCAGCGCCCTTACTGAACTAGACGCACCACATTCACTTTTTGGAAATCAGAATCTCCTTGTCATGCTCAGCGATAACGACGGGCAACGCATTCGGCAGCGCGCGCAACCACGCATCGATGTTCTGCGGCATGACCGTACCCGTGAAGGTCAGGTTCCCCGCCTCTTCATCGGCCATGCGAATGCTCACATCTACGTAGCGATTGACATTAGCGGCGACGACTTCGAGCGGCTCATTCACGAATTCGAGGCGCCGCTCGCGCCATGCGGTCGCGATGCGCGGTTCCACGGATGCGTGATTGAACGTTCGAGTCTGCACGTCATAGACGACCTGCTCGCCGGCACCGACCTCGATGGCGCCGCCATCGGGACTCGCGATGCGTGTGCGTCCTTCCGTGACGCTCACGGCAATGTTATCGGCGATCCTGCGCACGTTGAACGCAGTTCCAACCGCGGTGACTGTGAGTTGCCCCGCATCCACGACGAACGGTCGCTCGGGCTC
>JAEZLB010000299.1 GCA_023435945.1 Pseudomonadota bacterium
ACCGAACTGCTATACGACGAAACCTCGCCGCCCTGCATCCGCCTGCTGCCCATAGAAACGCGTGGCGAACCGTACTCGACCAGTGAATACCGGGATCGGCCCAAGGCATGGACGACCTTGCCGCTGAAGATGAATTCCCCGCGCGATATGCTGGAGGCATTTCGCCAGGTGAGCCTGACAAAGAAGGTCTCGGTTGACGAAGCCACCCGCTATGGCCTGTATGACGAATCCGGCGAGGAGGGCATCAATGTGCCCGATGAGAACGGCATGGTGGAAGTCTCGCGCTGGCGGCACGCCATCATCAATTTTCCGCATCCTTTGCTGAAGGAAGGGTTGATTGTCATCGACACGCCCGGCCTGAATGCCCTGGGCAGTGAGCCGGAACTCACGCTCAACCTGATTCCGCATGCGCATGCCGTGGTATTCGTGCTGGCGGCCGATACGGGAGTGACCCGCAGCGACATCGAGGTGTGGCGTTCGCATATCGGTCCGGGACCGGGGCGCATGATCGTTTTGAACAAAATAGACAGCATGTGGGATGAATTGCGCTCGCCGCAGGAGATAGACCGGCAGGTCGCCAGGCAGAAGGAGAATGTGGCGCGTACGCTGGAGGTGCCTATGGACGCTGTCTTCCCGGTGTCTGCGCAGAAGGGCCTGGTCGGCAAGATTCAAGGGGATTCGGAACTGCTGATACGCAGCCGTCTGCCAGAACTGGAGCGGGCCTTGTCGCAGCAATTGATCCCGGCCAAGCGCAATATCGTGACAGCCCAGCTGGTGCCAGACATCGAAGAAATGGTGGCGGCCAAACATGCCTTGTTTGCGACCCGGACGCGGAATGTCGTCGAGCAACTGGTGGAACTGAAAAGCTTGCGCGGCAAGAACCGCAGCATGGTAAGCCACATGACAAAGCGGCTTGCGCTGGAGAAGAAGGAGTTCGACCAGAGTCTACAGGTGCTGCAGGGTACGCGTGCCGTTCTGTCGCGCCTTTCCTCCGGCGTGTTTGATGATCTGGCGATGAGCGGCCTGAAGAATGATGTATATGCGCTGAACAAGCAGATTGATGCCAGCGCATTTTCCTCGGAAATGAGCGAGGCGATGCAGCAGTTCTTCCGCAGACTGTATGAACGCCTGGACGCGGCAGAGAAGAAAACGATGGAGATCGTCACTATGACGACGACTACCTATCAGAAATTCTCGGCCGATTATGGTTTAAGCCTGAGGCCGCCGGCCGCTTTTTCATTTGCGCCTTACCGGAATGAGTTGGCGACAATAGAGCGTGTGTGCAGCAAGCAATTTGGTACATGGTCTTTGCTGCGCATGTCGCAGAAGAAAGTCATGCAGAGATTTGTGGAAACCGGTATGTCCGGCATCAAGAAGACCTTTGTGCTGGCAAACCGCGAAATGGAAAGCTGGTTGAAAGCGGTCATGACGCCGCTGGAGGGGCAGGTGCGGGAATACAAGGATCAGCTCAAGAAACGCAAACAAGCGCTGGAGCGCATGAGCGAAGTATTCGAGGATTTGGAAGAAAAAATCGCTGCACTGGAAACGGTGCAGGGCGACCTGGAAGAAAAACGCCAGCGCCTAGTGCTGCTGGAGCAACAATTGCTGGATGCCTTGGGCAAGGAGTCTGCGCAGTACAAGGCAGCCGCTTGATGAAGCGTGTGTTGGAACCTGCGCCGGTGGGGAGTGTGCCGGCAGACCCCGATTTTTCCGGGACAATCATCCGCTGGCAACGACAGCATGGACGCCAGCATCTTCCCTGGCAGCAGACACGGGATGCCTATCGCATCTGGTTATCGGAAATCATGCTGCAGCAAACGCAGGTAGCGACCGTCATTCCATACTACCAGCGTTTCCTTGCCAGTTTTCCTGATGTGGTTGCGCTTGCCGATGCACCGGTCGACGAGGTGATGGCACACTGGAGCGGCCTGGGTTATTACACGCGCGCGCGCAACCTCCATCGTTGCGCTCAGCGGGTGAGAGATGAGTACGATGGTGTATTCCCGTCAGATCCGGCGCTATTGGCTGATTTGCCTGGCATAGGACGATCTACTGCAGCGGCAATTGCCGCGTTTTCCCAGGGTGTTCGCGCTGCCATCCTGGATGGCAATGTGAAACGCGTGTTTTGCCGGGTGTTTGGTATAGAGGGTTTTCCCGGTACCCGGGCCGTCGAACTGGATCTGTGGCAGCGCGCCGAAAGCCTGTTGCCGGTGAAGGGGATGGAAGCCTACACGCAGGGATTGATGGACCTGGGCGCAACGGTATGCACGCGCAGCAAACCGGCCTGCGAGCGATGCCCGTTGCAGGCAAGATGCGTGGCCTTTGCCACGGGCCGTACCGAAATCCTGCCGACGCGCAAACCCAGCAAGGCCGTGCCGGAAAAACATACCCATATGCTGGTCATCCTGCATGAAGGGCGCGTGCTGCTGGAGCAGCGCCCAGGAACAGGAATCTGGGGCGGCCTGTTATCCTTGCCGGAATTGAACCGTTTGCTGCCAGACGAGATCACCGAGTCCGTCGATATCGGGCTGGCGCTTAACCGGGCGGTAGCACCTTTCGGTGAAATAGCGCAGGCTGATAAATTGCAGGATTTCTCCCATGCCTTCACGCATTACAAGCTGCATATCAGCCCTTATCTGCTGGCACTGAAGCGGCCGGCAAAGAAACAGGTGCCGGCTCCTTATTGCTGGCTGGCCGTGGGCCAGCTGGAGCAGGCCGCCTTGCCGGCGCCGGTAAAGAAGTTGCTGACGCGCCTGCTGTTATCCAACGATCTGCTGACGATGGCAGGCTGAATCACGCGATCTTGTGTTGCTTCAGATACTGATGAATGATGTTCAGGCGCATGCGCGCATCATCCAGTTCCAGTAATTTCTGGCGCGCTTTTAGGGGAATGGGCAGTAGTTCGCACCAGCGGTTGGCAACCCAGCTGGTGCTGTCGAAAGACAGCGGTTCGGAAAACGGCCGGTCGAATTCCTCGCCATGCTGGCTGCGTAGTTTGGCCAGCACGTCATCTGTCACCGCCTTCAGTGCCGTGGCACATTCCAGATGCATGTCGTCCAGTTCGCCATCGGTATCTGCCGGCAACAATTCTATCTGGGCTTCCAGTCGTTGATCCGGCAGTACCCGTTTCTCCAGAATGCGAAAACGCTGGCCGCCCTGCGTGCGCAACAGCAACACGCCGGCCTCCTGCATATCCCAGTGTGTGATATGGGCCAATGTGCCGGTCGACTCAGGCTCGGCAGCCATGCCGACCTCCTTCCCCGACCTGATCAGCACAACGCCGAATGGCTTTCCGGATTTCATGCATTCGCGCACCATGTCGATATAGCGGGCTTCGAATACCCGCAAGGGCAGCACGCCACGGGGAAAAAGCACCGTTTTCAGGGGGAATAGCGGCAGCCAGTCTGAGTCAGTCGGCATGGTGTACGGGATTCAGGAAGTAATGAGGGAATAGGCCAGCGAAGGAAAAGGGACTGAGGCTGCAAACAAGAACCATGCCACTGGCCCGCCTGTCAGTTCAGTTCCCGGTGCCTGACCACGACACGGGCAAAATCCTGGAAGTACTGCGCCAGTTGTTCGGCCAGGAAAACGGAGCGATGCTGACCGCCGGTGCAACCGATCGCAACCGTCAGATAACTGCGATTGTCGCGGCGATAGGAAGGCAACCATTTTTCCACGAATACTCTGATGTCATTAAGCAGTTCCTGTACTTCCGGTTGCGCCTTGAGAAACTCCTGCACGGGGGCATCGCGTCCGGTCATGGGGCGCAAGCTCAGGTCATAGTAGGGATTGGGCAGTACGCGCACATCGAATACCAAGTCAGCATCCAGGGGTACGCCAAACTTGAAAGCAAAGGATTCGAAAGACAGGGTCAGCGGCGATTTTTCCATGCCGACCAGTTCCTTCACCCAATGACGCAATTTGCTCGCATTGAGGCCGGAGGTGTCTATCACATTGCCGAGCCCTTCTATAGAGGAGAGCATCTCGCGTTCCTGCTGTATGCACTCCATCAGCGTGAGGCGATGGCCGCCGTGCAGCGTGGGATTAAAACGATGCGACAGCGGGTGGCTGCGGCGCGTCTCCGAGAAGCGCGCGACCAGGGATTCTGTTTTCGCGGTCAGGAACAGTACTTTTACATCATGGCCTTGTTCCTTGAGCCAGTGTATGTCGTCCGGCAGTTCCGCCAGCGATGCAGCGCTGCGCGCATCTACCGCAACTGCAAGGGGTTGGTCGGGTTCGTTGATACGGGTGTCAACTAGCTGGCGCAGCAAGCTGGGCGGAAGATTATCGACACAAAAATGGCCGGCATCTTCCAGGGCGGTAAGTGCCACGGATTTACCCGAACCGGAGATGCCGGTAATCAGTATGATTCGCATGACGTCGATGATACCGCAAGCTTGTGGAAAATGCGGCAACAGCAGTTGAAAGTGTGGTGGAGTTGGACCTTATTCGTCATCCATGGCGCGCTGCTGGCGTTCCATGAAATCCTTCAGCGTATCGATGCCGCGCATTTGCAGGATGGTGTTGCGTACGGCAGCTTCCAGCAATACCGCGAGGTTGCGGCCGGCTTCCACCGGAATCACGACTTTGCGGATAGGCAGGCCCAGTACTTCCTGGGTCTGGCTGTGCAAGGGAAGGCGATCATAGTTTTCCTCGAGGGTACTGCGGCGCACCAGATGCACGATGAGCTTGAGCTTCATCTTGCGACGTACGGCGGTTTCACCGAATATGGTCTTGATGTCGAGCAGGCCGAGACCGCGGACTTCCAACAGGTTCTGCAGCAGCAGCGGGCAACGGCCCTCGATGATATTGGGCGCAATGCGTGCGAACTCCACCACGTCATCGGCGACCAGGCCATGGTCTCGCGAAATCAGTTCCAGTCCCAGCTCACTTTTGCCCAGGCCTGATTCGCCGGTGATCAAGACGCCTACGCCCAGAACGTCCATGAAAACGCCGTGCATGGTGGTGTGCTGGGCCAGCCGCTTGGAGAGATAAAAGCGCAGGTAGTCGATGACCTGGGCTGCTGCCTGAGGCGTCGAGAACAGCGGAATGTCGTGTTCTTCGCAAATCGCTATTAGGTAGGAAGGCGTCTCCAGTCCTTCAGCCACGATGAAGGCAGGCGGCTTGCCTGCAATTAGTTCATCGGTTTGCTGTATGCGGGCCGTGTCGGACAGACGACGGCAATAATCGACTTCCTGATGGCCGAGGACTTGTATGCGCGCCGGATGAATCAGGTTGAGGTGACCGACCTGATCGGCGGCAGACACCGCGTCGCCCAGGATAAGGCGCTTGCCGCCTGCGAATCCTGCGAACCACCCCAATGCCAAGGCATCGCGGTTTTCTTCGTAAAGCTGCTGGACCGAGAGAGGAGTTGAGGTGGGCATGGCAGTCTGAGGCAAGTTGAGCTTGCCTCAGAGCATAAACCAATTAGAAGGCGTTTTGGAGACTGGATTGCCAGCCGACGATGCGCTGATGGACAACACGTGGGTCAGTGTCTTTGAGCAGTGCTTTCCGGAAATCTTCATCGGAAAACATTTCCGCGATTTCGGACATAATGTCCAGGTGATGCTGGGTCATGTGATCGGGGATCAGCAGGAATACCAGTAGCTTGACGGGCAAGCCATCGGGCGATTCGAAAGGGATGGCTTCTTCCAGTCGCACAAAGGCGGCGACCGGGGCCTTCAGCCCCTTGACACGTCCATGCGGAACCGCCACACCATGACCCACGCCGGTTGAGCCCAGGCGCTCACGCGCAAACAGATTGTCGGACACCAGAGAGCGCGCGATACCGCAGTTATTCTCGAATAGCAGTCCTGCCTGTTCAAATGCCCGTTT
>JAEZLB010000340.1 GCA_023435945.1 Pseudomonadota bacterium
AGCCCGTCGTTTGCCGAATACTGGGCCATGGGCGAGACCACGATGCGGTTCTGCAGCGTGACATCGCGCACCCGGAGCGGCGTGAGCATGGGGGGAATGGCGCGTGCTGTTTTCGGCTTTTCCAGGCCAGCCTGCTGATAGGCGGCATTGGCGAAGCTGTCTTCGTAATGTTCTACATAGGCGCTGTCGCGCAGGCGCAGGTTTTCGTGAGAGATGCGCTGGCTGCGCGTCAGCAGCGAATAGGCAAACTGTTCGGGCGGGAAGTGCGCATAACGCTGCACGTTCTCGAACCATTCCATGGAATTGGCGGCGGCATTCTGGTTGCGCAGGATTTCTGTGCGGCGTGCCTGTTCGTAGCTGAACAGTGCATCGCTGAGAAGAGGCGTGTCATCGAGAGCCTGATTCAGGGCGATGGCATCTTCCATCGCCTGGCGGGTGCCGGAGCCTATGGAGAAGTGAAGGCTGTGAGCGGCATCGCCCATCAGCACCAGCGGGATTGCATTTCCATTGACAGGAAGGGCATGTACCCAGTGAGCGCAGTTCAGGCGCCCGAAACGATGCCAGCTTTGTTCGCTGCTTGATTGTGGCGCCTGGTGTTGCAGGCGATGGCCATTCAGGTGGGGAGCAAACAGTTTTTCGCAGTAGGCCAGCGTCTGCATGGTGGACAGGCTATCCAGCCCGGCGGCGCGCCACACGGATTCCGGCGTTTCGATGATGAGGGTGGATGCACCTTGTGCATGCGGATAGGCGTGCATCTGGAACCAGCCGTGATCGGTTTCCTCGAAAGCGAAGGTGAAGGCTGACAGCGGCAGTGTGCTGCCCAGCCAGATATAGCGGCAATGCCGCATTTCCATGCTCGGCTGAAAGGCATCGCGATAGTGCTCGCGTGTACTGCTGTTAAGGCCGTCGCAGGCTATGACGAGGTCCGCATGGAATTCGGTAGCGATGGTCTGTGTATCCGTTACTTCCTGCCCGAAAATCAGTTCCACGCCAACCTGCTCGCAACGCTGCTGCAGTATGTCCAGCAGCCGCTGGCGCGTTATGCCCGAGAATCCATGACCGCCGGAGCACAAGGTCTGGTTCGTGATGTGGACGGCAATATCGTCCCAGTGCACCAGGGCATGGACGATGGCTTCTGCGCTGGGAGCATCGGCATGAAACAGCGATTCCATCGCCTGGTCGGAAAACACGACACCCCAGCCGTAAGTTTCATTGCGCTGGTGGCGGTCGATCACGATGATGCGGTCTCCGGGATGTGCCTTCTTTCTGAGCAGGCTGAAATACAGGCCGGCCGGTCCGCCACCAATGCAGACGATATTCACTTTTCCTCCACTATGGAAGCGCTTGGGGAAGAGGTTCGCAGCTTGAAGCGTTGCAGCTTGCCGCTTTCGGTACGGGGAAGAACATCGACGAACTCGATGGCGCGCGGATACTTGTAGGGCGCAATTTTCTGCTTGACGAAATCCTGCAAGGTCTTGGCCAGTTCTGGGCCTGGGGTATGGTCCAATTGCAGCACCACGTAAGCTTTTACGATCTGGCCGCGTTCTTCATCGGGTGTGCCGACTACCGCGCATTCCTGAACCGAAGGATGCAATAACAGCGCCTCCTCGACTTCAGGACCGGCAATGTTGTAGCCGGCGGACACGATCATGTCGTCCAGGCGGGAGTGATAGTAGAGGTAGCCGTCTTCATCCATGCTGAAAGCATCGCCCGTGATGTTCCAGCCGTTTTGCACATAAGTCTGTTGACGGGGATCGTCGAGGTAGCGGCAGCCTGTCGGCCCCTTGACTGCCAGCCGTCCCACCTGGCCCGGTGGCAGCGGATGGCCCCGGTCATCCAGTATGCAGGCCTGGTAGCCGGGAACGGCCTTGCCGGTCGCGCCTGCGCGTATTTCCTCTTCGGTCGCCGAAATGAAAATGTGCAGCATCTCGGTAGCGCCCAGTCCGTCTATCAGTTGCATGCCGGTGGCTTGCAGCCACTGCGTGCGCGTGGCAAGCGGCAGCGCTTCGCCGGCCGATACAGCCTTGCGCAGGCTGGACAGATCGTAGTTACACGCCAGCGGCGCCATGCGGCGATAGAAGGCGGGAGCAGTAAAACAGAGGGTGGCACGGAAATCCTGTATGCATTGCAGCAGTATGTCGGCGCTGGGCCTTTCCAGCAGCACGGCGCTCGCGCGATAGTGCAGAGGGAATAACACCAGTGCGCCCAGTCCGAACGTGAAGGCGAACGGCGGTGTGCCGATGCAGATATCGTCGTCGCGCGGTTGCAGCATCGCGCGCGGAAAGCATTCGCAGATGGCAAGGATGTCGCGGTGAAAATGCATGGTGCCCTTGGGCTTTCCGGTGGTGCCCGAGGTGAAGACGATCATGGCCACGTCTTCCGCCATGGTTGGGTAGGCATCGAAGCTGCCGCTCTTGGTTTGCATGCATGTCTCCAGCGCACCGACGCCCTCATGATGGAAGCTCATCACCGCAGCAGCTTGGGCAAGCTGGCCATTGGCTGTTTCCAGTTCGTCCATCAGGGCTTGCGAACACAGCACGGCATTGACCTTGGCTTTGTCCAGCACTTCATGCAATTCCTTGGCACGCAGCATGGGCATGGTGGGCACCACGATGCAACCGGCCTTGAGGATGGCGAGGAAGCAGGCGGCTGTCATCAGCGCATTCTCGCCACGCAGCAGTACGCGGTTGCCAGGAACCAGCTTCATATCCTCATGCAGTACCTGCGCAATCTGGTTGACGGCCTGCAGCAATCGTCCGTAACTCCAATGTTCGTGCAGCGAGTAGAACGCAATGCGATCCGGACCTGTGTCCGCGATGGCGTCATCCAGCAGGGGAACGACGCAGTTGAGTTGCTGCGGGTATTGCAGGCCGGGCAGATCGAAGTCCAGTTCCGGCCACGCCGCTCGCGGCGGCAGGTGATCACGGGCAAAGGTATCGAGATAGGCAGTTTTGAGCATGTCGCCTGAGGCGTGTCAAGACGGATTGAAGAGCGGCGGCTGCCGAAGAGGGGTTACTTTAAACCTAAAGTATTGGGCATTCAATACTTTGCATGCCGGTAGAAGCAAGAACAGGCATGTGACCGGCGACGTGAAGCACAAGCATGGTCTGGGTGCTGCCGGACTGTGTCCACTATCCGCAGTGCCGCCCGGTGGAAAAGCGGAATCAGGGGGGAGTAAGGCAGCGGCACGACCTGAATCACTGGCGGTCCTGTTTGTATCCGTTATGGAGATATTATTTGTTGAGCGAGTGGGTAACGCCTGCGCGCACCGGCCGTGCCTTTCTCAGGACGGCCGAGACAAGCAGCATCACTACTACGAATACTTTCACGAATTGCTTGGTAAGACCAGGAATCGCAGACAGTGGCGTAACCTCCTTGGGCAGAAGGCAAGCCCGCGTATGCTTATTCCATCTCCCTAACGTAAAAGAGGAATTGATAGATCTCCGCTAATGCGGTTATCGCAGCATAGTCTGCAAGCGTACCAAGGGCGAAAAAATATTGTCATCACAAGAGAGTATTGAATTGAAGGGGACTGTAAGGAAGATAGGGAGTTAAAGATGGAACTTCGTTAATGCGCTTCAGTCCATTGAATGTGGTCCCGGCTCCAACCCCGATATTGAAAAGCAGCACTATGCCAGCTTAACTTTTAGGTCACGGGAGTGCAGGGACCATCTCTCTCCCTTCTTGTACTCTTCCAATTTTTTCTTCTCTTCCGGATCTGCGATAGGTGCCTATCCGGGTTCCTTTCTCTCGTTACTGCTCTTATTTTTGGCGTTTTTAGGATGTTGCGAAAAAGCGTATTTGCAATATATTTAGTAACAAAAAATTGCCACATGGAAATGCGCTATGGATAATGTAACGAACCATAATAAAGCGGCTTTCCCCTTATAGAGAAAGGCATTCTCTTTGTCGCAGGCGAGAGCGTGACATCTTGTCCTGGTGATGGCGCTTGCTCTGAGAGGTATTGATGCACATTCGTTATTTACAGGCATGCTCCTATATGGGACAAACCGCCGGTTGCTTTAGCCAGACCGGCGCAGTGGATGATGAGGTGCGTAATACCGCTCGCTCCTGGAGCAAATGTGCAGAGGACAATCATGCCGATTCCGTTGCGGGGGGAAATCCGTCTTTTCACATTCTCAGCGACCGTAAGGCATCGTCCATCTTCGACTTTGACTATGCAGGGAGAGTAAGCATTCAGCGCTTCCTTGTCCGCAGGTTCGGATCGTTTCTCAAGTTGTCATTGCGAGGAAATCTTTATTCACCTCTTTTTCGGCCAACGATGAAGTGCCCGACGCGAGGTCTGCTCGTCCTGGGTAGCAAATTGACGTAGCGTCTATTTCGTTTCCCAGGATGAGCTCATGGTTCAGTCGCTGCAATTTCGCATCAATCTCATTTCGCTGTTATCCGGTGTCCTGATCGCAACCGGCCTGGTGCTGGCAGGCTGGCGTGTGATTGCCCTCCACGTCAACGAGGAATTTCAGACTCATGCTCAGATTGCCGCCCAGGATCTGGTGAACAGTGTGCAACGCATGAAGGCCTTGGGGTTTACATTCGATGCATTTCTGGGCCTGGACGAGGAATGCCGCGAGGTGGTCAGGCAGGATGAGTTCTTACTGTATGCAGGCATCTATGATTTGCAGGGGCGATTGCGCTTCAGTAGTGGCGGGGCCGACATAGGGTGGCCAGGTGCTCGAGAAGATGCGGAAAATTTTCAGGTCACTCAACGTGACAACTATCTTTTTTTTGCTCAACCCATAGAAGAGTACAGCGATTCCAATGAAGGCTTTGTGGTGATCGTTGCCGATCTCGCGCTGGCACAGCGAAAAATATGGGAGATGGTGACGCGTTTCGTTGTGCTGGCCGGTGTGCTGGTGATTGTAGGGCTGGGACTGCATTTCCTGTGGCTGCGACGCAGTGTCATCATGCCTTTGCGTCTGCTGGTAAAGGAGGTCAAGGCCGTTGATCCTTCCAATTTTCAGGGAAGATTGAACAGGGTGGATATCGGCAGGGGCGAAATCGGTGAGCTGGCGACGGTTTTCTCCAAGCTGTTGTCTGAACTCAGCAAAGCACAACAGGAAGGCATGAAGCAGGCCAGCCGCATCCTGAAAGCCGAGAAGCAGTTGAACAAGACCATCATGCAGAGTTCGCCGCTGGCTATCTATACGCGGGATCGCCAAGGCATGCTGACTGGATGGAATGCGGCGTGCGAACGCTTGTTCGGCTGGACCGAAGAAGAGGTGTTGGGACAGCCCTTGCCCACCATACCGCTGGATAAACTCGATGAAAGCGCCGATATGCGGCAGCAATTATTGCAGGGGCACCCCAACTTGCAGATCGAGGCGCAGCGCATGCGGCGCGACGGTAGCATGGTCGAGTTGTTGATCACCTTATCGCCACTTTACGATGAAAACGGTGAGATTGAAGGCGTGCTCGCCATTGCTGCCGATATTACCGAGCGCAAAGTGGCGGAAAGGCATATTGAATTCCTGGCTCATCATGATGCGTTGACGGGATTGCCGAATCGACGGCTGATACAGGCGCGCTTTGAGCAGGTTGCGGCCTTTGCCGATTGTGAAGGGAAGAAAGTCGGGATGGTGTATTTCGACCTGGATCATTTCAAGGCGATCAACGACAGTTTTGGCCATGGAGGGGGCGATATCTACCTGAAGGAAATCGCGCGCCGCTTGAGTGGTACGGTACGCAGTTCTGACATCCTGAGCCGGCAGGGGGGCGATGAGTTCCTGATTGTGCTGGCCAGCCTGAACGGGGCAGAGGATATCCTTCCCGTGCTGGATAAGTTACGAGAAAAGATGAAGGAACCGGTATTGGTAGGGAATAAGGGAATTGTGGTGTCCATGTCTGTCGGTGTTGCGCTCTATCCGGATGACGGTAGCGATTTCGAGGAACTACAGAGAAAGGCCGATGCTGCGATGTATCAGGCAAAGAATGCGGGCAGGAATACCTACGGTTTTTATGGCGGTCATCCGTCACAGGCGAAACTGCATTGCTCCTAGTTGCCACCTTCTGTTGTAAGCAAAGCGGCGCAGTTTCAGAATTTTCTGGCCGATGAGGAAGCCTCGGTCTACTATCTGGAGTGCAGAAACAGAATAAACAGAAGTGACGGACCCTCCCGGAGAGGATGTGGTCACCAGAGAAGAGACGCTTGGGGCAAATGTTCCGAGGAGGAGAGGCATGGTAGCGTTAAAAAAATGGCGTTGGTGGCTCGCTGCATGGAGCATGTTGTTACCGCTTAGCGGCACTATTGCCTCCGAGCCGCTGGTGCTGGCTGCCTCTCTCAGTCTGACCGGACACTACGTGGAGCTCGGTAAAATGAAGGAGCGAGCTTACCGACTGTGGGCCGAGGACGTGAATCGGCGAGGCGGCATACTGGGCAGACCTGTCAAGCTTCTGATCGTCGACGACCAAAGCGATAGGGAGCGTACTCGCCAGTTATATACCGACTTTGCCACCAAGCACAAAGCCGATTTTTTCCTGGGGCCTTATTCCAGTGAACTGACCGACGTGGCTGCCGAGGTTGCAGAAACTTATCAGTATCCCATCCTGGCATCGGGCGCTTCGGCAAACTCCTTGTGGGATAAAAATCGCAAATATTTGTTTGGTGTCTACGTTACCAGCGATCGCTACACGATCGGTTTTCTGGAACTGCTGGTCCGGCACGGCATCAACCATGTTGCCATCGTCGCTGGCAAGGAGCCTTTCTCACAAGGGATTCTGGCCGGAAGCCTGGAGTGGGCAAAACGATTTGGCCTGAACATGGTCCAGACAGGGGTGTTCACGTCAGGTGAGATGGATATTGAAGAAGGCATACGTGCCGCTCATGCATCCGGTGCAGAAGCGCTGCTGATAGCCGGCCATTTCAAGGATTCCGTCAATGCTACCCATGTACTGAAAAAGATAAGTTGGAAGCCCAAGGCCTTTTTCGCAACAGTGGGGCCAGCACTGGACAACTATGGCGATGATTTAGGCAAGGATGCTGAGTTCACTTTTTCATGTTCGCAATGGGAACCTTCGCTTTCCTATCCTGGTGCCCGGGAGTTCGCAAAAACCTTTGTAGAGCGTTACAACATGCAGCCTTCCTACCATGCTGCAACCGCCTATGCGGAAGGGGAAATCCTGGAATCCTCCATCGTCAAGGCCAACAGTTTCGACAGGCGGAAGGTGCGCGACAAGATGCAGGTGCTCGACGTGATTACCATCATTGGCCGGTATGGCGTCGATAAGGATGGAAGACAGATAAGGCATTTCACTACTACCGTGCAATGGCAGAACGGTAAAAAACAGATCGTCGCGCCCAAGGAACTCAAGACCGCTGATCCGATATGGAGATAAGCAATAAAATCAGTTCTGCGTCTCGCAGCCTGCATTTCCGGATCCTGGCGCCGCTGATACCCATCATCGTGCTCATGGTGTTATTGAGCAGCGTGGTACTGACGATAGGATTAAAAACTATTTCGCATTTCGTGGACGAACGCATTTTGTTCGATATGCAGCGCGGCTCCCGCGAAATCTATAACCTCTGCGACTCCGAAATGCAGGAGATGCTATTAAACGGCAGTGCGACGCTGGAAATCGGCGAGAAGGTGACACGGGCAATGACCCTGGGGAAAATCGCCGATTATGCGATGCAGAATGATGTGCAAGCCATCGTCTATACCTCGAATGCGGTATTGCTGGGAGAAAGCCTGGTCGCTCAGATCAATCTTGATCTGGCCACCATAGATAAAGACCGGTTGCTGGAAATCGAGCATGAAGGCAAGACCTACTATGCCTATCAATCCAGCTTCGAATTATGGGGCTGGAATTTTCTTTTATTAAAAGAAGGCGATTATTACGCTGATTTCGTGTCGCAACTGGGACGGGGCTATTTCATCATCGGTGGCATTTTCCTGGTTGTGACCATGCTGCTGGTCGTGTATTTCCGGCGAGTGATTCACCAGCCAGTGATGGCCATCATCACTGCCATCCAGACCACTGGCATACCGAACTATAAAGGAATTTACGAATTTGAATTCCTCAGCGATATCATTGCCGATGCACGACACAAGGAGCAGCAGAAGCAGAAAGAGATTTCTTATCAGGCGTCGCACGATTCCCTGACCGGATTGGTCAATCGCCCGGAGTTCGAGAGGTGCTTGAATCAGTTGCTGGAGGAAACCACCGATCCGTCCATCAGGCATACGCTGTTGTACCTGGACCTGGACCAGTTCAAGATCGTCAACGATACCTGTGGCCATCATGCCGGAGATGCCTTGTTACGCCATCTGACCGGTCTGATGCAGAGCAAGGTGCGTCACAGCGATGTGCTGGCGCGCCTGGGCGGGGATGAGTTCGGTTTGTTGCTGGAAGATTGCGACGGCGAGAAGGCCTACTGGATTGCCGATACCCTGCGTCAGACTGTCCGGGAGTTCCGTTTTGTCTGGGGTGAGCGCAGTTTCACCATAGGCGTGAGCATAGGCCTGGTTTCCTTCAGTAGTGATGGCACGACCTTGAGTGACATACTGCGGGTGGCAGATGGTGCCTGTTACGTGGCCAAGGAAAAAGGGCGCAATCGTATCCATGTCTACCGCCCCGACGACGGAGAGCTGCAAGAGAGACAAGGGCAAATGAACTGGGTGGGACGCATTTCAAAAGCCTTTGAAGACGATAGGCTGCTGCTTTACCGGCAGAAAATCATTTCGCTGCAGGACGCGGAGCAGTCACCGCGCTATGAATTCCTGATTCGTATGTTGGGAGAGAAGGGTGAGATTATTCCTCCTCAGGCTTTCCTCTCCGCTGCGGAGCGGTACAACGTGATTCCTTCTATCGATTTCTGGGTGATCCGCAAAGTATTCGAGCTGTACGAACATGACTGCCGTACCGGACAGACCCCTTATACCTGCGCCATCAACCTATCCGGTGCAACGCTGGGAGACGACCGGCTTCTGCCTTACATCTCGGAACAATTCAAGCATTTCGATATTCCGCCCAGTTCCATCTGTTTTGAAATTACCGAAACCACCGCTATTGCGAACATGGTGATTGCAAGAGACCTTATCACTCGCTTGAAGGAAATGGGTTGCCAGTTTGCGCTGGATGATTTTGGGAGTGGCATGGCTTCATTTGGATACCTGAAAAATCTGGATATCGATTTCATCAAGATCGATGGCGGCTTCGTGGCGGATTTTCTGAGCGATCCGGTGGACAAGGCAGTGGTAGAAGCCATCAACAATATTGGACATGTGATGGGTGTGCGAATTATTGCCGAGCATGTCGATAATCCTGCCTTGCTGCATGCCTTGCGCGAAATCGGGGTAGATTACGCTCAGGGATTCGGGATCGGCATGCCGGAGTTGGCGCCAGCACCAGCACCGCAAATCCTTGCAGCTATTCGTCCATAGCCAGGGCGTGGAGAGCATCGGGTTGATACAGTATGGTGCCATCCGGCGGCACAACGGTCTGTTCGGCTGGAAGGATCTGGTCGGCGCAGGCGCCGCAGCTTGCGTTACAGCATTCGAGTGAGTCGGCGTAACGGGCGTCTGAGCCGGGTCTACACGCAGAATACGCTTGAACTCATCAGGGGACCTTCTCTGCACTGACTATTACGGGTGAGTCCAGGCGATTTCTTGTTCTGTCATGTTGGCAAGCAGTGTGGGCAGGCTGGGGTCCTGGATGCAGCTGATCAGCTGTGCCACATCCAGCACCTGAATTAACAGGCGGCCTTCGTTGGCCTGCACGACTTCCTTGACCAGCAGCTTGTCTCTCATCGCTGAAAACGGCGTCGGCTTGATCTGGGAGGCGGAGAATCTTGGCACCGCATGCAGTTCATCGACCAGCACGCCGATATCCTTGCTGTCGTGGCGCAGGATGATGACCTGGCTGCTGGACCCTATCGGCGTCGGCGTTCCGCGCATCAGATAGCCGAGATCGAAGACCCACACATAAGCATTGTCCTGTGCAAAACGTTTCTGTGAAATGACGCCTATGCGCTCGCGCCGGCTGCCTACGGAAACCGGCGAGATTTCGGCTGCAGGAAAAGCTTCCAGTGCCGCTTCGGAGGGCACAGCAAAGAGCATGTCATCAATGTAGAAGGTCGCATATTCGTATCCGTCCTCGATCAGCGAATCGTTGCCAATCAAGGTGCCGGCATGTTTCAGTGCACGGGAACGTTCACGCTCTTCGCCGAAGGAATTGAAGACCACGGCCAGTACGTCTTCCTCATAACCATCGCTCACCTTGAACTCCCGGTAGCCGCTGGATACGCCGCATCCCATCTCGGCATAGTGGCCATCGTGTACAACGATGCGCGACTCACAGGCGCCTCGCGGCAATTCCAGCAGCATCGGGTCGATAGCCAGGCGGCTTCCCACCGGGCGGGTCGGATCGGTACTGGAAATGATCTCGCCTGACCGGTTGATGAAGAAGGCGGTAGTTCCGGCTTTGTCTCCCAGTGCCCCCTGCAGCATTGCAGCGAACTCGACTTCACCGTCGAACACAATGCCTATGCCACCGACCACTTCGTGATCATTATGCGGCGCACGGATTGCGGCGTGATAGAGGTAAGTTGGCCTGCCTTCGTACAGTTCGGAGGCTACGAATGCGCTTACGTGGTAATGCTGTGGGTGATGCAAAGACCTGACGGCAGTCAGGGTGGCGTTATCCACTCGCTCCTCTTCAGACAACGATGCCTGGCCAGGCTGTCCATGCCGCCGGCTGCTGGCGATGATGCAGCCGTCGCGGTCATAAACGAAGATACGGGTATAGACGGTATACAGGCTGTTGATGTATTGGAGGATATCCGTGATTCTGGAAACAGTGCCGGTATCCGGCATGTCATGAGCCAGTGCCTGGCGCAGCTCGGGCGTCAATGCCCACCAGCGGCAATCGTTGGAGCGTTCATAGAGATTGCGGTCCAGCAGATCAACCAGCAGGTGGGAGACGAATTTCGCATCGGAGAGACTGGAGGCGAGCGCCGTATCGTACAGATCACTGATCGACTGTACAAACAGTTCATTGCTGCGTACACCGGTTTCGCTGATCTGTTCCAGTACCGTTTTCAGGCGCGTCAGGTCACCGTATTTCCCGGAAGTCATGACTTGCCCATTCCAGACCACACGCCGTATCGTGTCCGCAGCCGTCATGATTGCATACAGCGGCGGGCAAAAAGTATTGGCATGTGACAGCAGGCCTTCGGAAATTGCCGGCGGCACATCGGCCAGCGCTTGCCGGCGCTGGCCGTGAAAGGCGACATCAATCGGGATCATGGACTGGCCTTGCCATCCAGGCGGTCCCATGTATCCCTGGTAGCCCGCGGCAGGAGAAGTGCGTACCAGATATTCGCGTCCGCCATATACCATCAGCCTGCGCGTGCCTTCACGGTTGACCGGCACCTGAGTGCCGACCGGTATCCAGAGTTCGTCGGCGCTGGCGATCACGCGGTTATCCGCATCCAGAAGCAGCATATTCGCGCGCGCTTCGCTGTCGCGATGGGACTGGAAGATCATCGCCATTTCCGCTTCAAAGTGAAAGCACAGGCATAACACGCCGACAGGTTCGCCGGTTTCCGGGTGCAGCATGCGCCGCGAATAAATCAGCGCCTGCTTCTTGGATGGACGCAGATCGGACGCGCGGAAAGTCTCGACATAGGTGTCGGATTCCAGGGTTTCCTTGATCAGAGGATCGGTACTGCCTTCCAGTGGCGTCGCTGGGTCTATCTGCACCAGCACATTACCCTGGGTATCGAGCAGGATGATTTCGTCATAGACCGTGTACTTGTCGCGATAGGCGCGCAAGCGCAGTCGTATCGCATCGGCATCGGGGTTCATGCCTGCCGCGAATGCGCATAATTCGCGGTCGGTCGCAAGGAATCCGATATCGGCAGTCCGTTCATAAAGGTTGCGCACCACGATGTCGATCACATACTGCGCCTGGGTACCGATCTCTTCCAGCACATTGCCGACCTTCTCGTTGACCAGACTGGTCACCAGCTCCTTTTCCAGGCGATTAAAGCCGGCACGGGCCGCCGCCATGGTGGGCAGGATGAGCTTGGATTCCTGCGGGCAGTTCATCCTGGCTGAGGATTCGATCATGCGCCACATAAGATTCAGTTCCCGCAACGATTGCTCGCAACGGGTAACATCTCGCATGTAGGGGAGGTAGGTGTCGATGGACAAGGAGTCTGAATCGGAGCTGGATAAGTCAGTCATGGCTGAACTCGGCGTGGCAGGTTATTCTTTTTATCCTGCTTGCGCAGAACAATAAGTGAACGTACTTAATATGCTTATAAAAGCAATAAAGATGCCACGCAGAAACCAAAGGCTTGCACGGATGTGGGGCGCACCCAAAAAACTTTTCTTCCTATGCAAGGATGGGGTGCACGTTATAGAGGCGAACACTTGGCCGGCGCGCCAAATTGGGGCGACAAAGATGAAAAAGGGAGGTGAAGGGTGCGATGTGCTCATGTCCAGCTGATGGCTCGTTACAACCAGTGGATGAACCAGCGCCTGTATGAGGCGGCGGCTCGCTTGCCGGAGGAAATTCTGAAAGCGGACCGGCGCGCCTATTTTTCGTCGCTGTTCGGAACCCTCAATCATCTGGCGGTCGCCGATACGATCTGGTTAAAGCGTTTCGCCGCTCATCCGGCACAGCAAGGGGCACTTGTTGCGATGCAGGCACTGCCGTTACCTAAGGCGCTGGACCAGCTTTTGTTTTCCGAACTGGATCAGCTTGCCAGCTACAGAAAAATGCTGGATGCACTCATCGTGGACTGGTGTGCCACGCTGCAGGAGGCAGACCTCGATCAGGTACTGCATTACGCGAATACCCGCGGGGTGGTATCGGACAAGCCGCTCTTCAGCCTGTTGATGCATTTTTTTAACCATCAGACCCATCATCGCGGCCAGGCCAGCACCTTGTTGTCCCAAGCGGGTGTGGACCTGGGTGTCACTGACTTGCTGGCCTTGATACCCAACGTCACTTCCTGATCCTCATGTTCCCCCGGTACTTCTCCTGGAGCCGGTTGCCCTAAACCTGTTTCAGGATAGAACCCGCCTCATCGCTACTTGCCTGCTTCTTGCCGCAAGGACGCATTTTGTCTTCGATTTTCTTCATGTGGCGCACTCTATTCTTTCGCATCGTTTCTGCTGCTGCGCGGAAAAAGCCTGGCGTAAGAGAGGTACCAGGGTTTTTGCCTGTGCGTTTATGTCTTTCGGTGCCGGGGGGGGGGAAGGACGAGAACTAAAACTCTTATATGTATTCTAAAAAATCATTATGAATTTAAGCATGTCAGCGTGCCAGCGC
>JAEZLB010000363.1 GCA_023435945.1 Pseudomonadota bacterium
CTGGTAGGCGGCTTGGTGGGGCTGGTCCTGCATACTATTTCACTGGCGATAACCTGAATTATGGGATGACGCACCTATGCGCAGGAAGAGGGAAAGCCGTAAAGCGACCCTTGTATTCATTTTCCATCTGTTTTTGATGGCAGGCCTGCATCTTTGTGATCCGAATCAGATTTCATGGCTAATAGTCCAATCTGCCTGAATCGCCTCAGAAAAAGCCAAATAACCCCATTTATCTGCATGAATAAGAGAAATGCAATAGTGACAATTTTTTCGTGTCATTAACTTGTAATATTTCTCGGGTAGAGTGCGCGTTGTCTGAATCTATTGCATAAAAAAGGAAGAAATATGGGACTTCGCAGAGTCTTGGCCTCGGCGATTCTGGTGGCGGGCGCTTCGCTGACGTTTGCTGCTCAAGCGGTGGACATTACAGGTGCCGGCGCTACTTTCCCTTATCCTATCTATGCCAAGTGGGCAGAAGGCTACAAGAAGGCCACGGGTAATAATGTGAATTACCAGTCCATCGGTTCGGGCGGTGGCATCAAGCAGATCAAGGGCAGGACGGTAGATTTCGGCGCTTCCGACATGCCTCTGCCTCAGTCGGAGCTGGACAAGCACGGCCTGGTCCAGTTTCCGGCAGTAATGGGAGGCGTGGTGCCCATCGTGAATATTCCCAACATCGGTCCCGGACAACTCCGGTTGACTGGGGATCTGCTGGCCGCCATCTATCTAGGCAAAATCACCAAGTGGAATGATCCGGCCATTACCGCCATCAACCCCGACCTGGACCTGCCAGCTCAGGATATCGCCGTGGTACGTCGCTCCGATGGTTCTGGTACTACTTACCTGTGGACGGAATACCTATCCAAAGTCAATGAAGAGTTCAAGAAGCGCGTCGGTTTTGCTACTGCCGTCAAGTGGCCGGTTGGTATCGGTGGCAAAGGCAACGAGGGTGTTGCAGCTTACGTACAGCGCATTAAAGGTGCAATTGGCTACGTTGAATATGCATTTGCCAAGCGCGCCAAAATGTCCCATACCCAACTGATCAATCGTGAAGGCGTCTTTGTGCAGCCCACGGACGACACCTTTAAAGCAGCTGCCAATGAGGCTGACTGGAGCAATACCCCGGGTATGGGAGTGTTGCTGACTAATCAACTGGGTAAGGATAGCTGGCCGATTTCCGGGGCTTCCTTCATTCTCATGAACCAGGCACAGCAAAATGCAGCCAAGGGGCAGGAAGTGCTCAATTTCTTCAACTGGGCTTTCCAGAATGGCAGCGGGATGGCGATGGATCTGGATTACGTGGCATTGCCGGATTCGGTCATCGAGCAAGTGCACGATGTGTGGCGCTCCCAGGTCAAGGATGTTTCCGGTAAGGTCCTCTGGCAATAACAATAGAGATTCAAAATTTGTCACTTCAAAAAGCATCTTTGACAGCACTTCAACTCGTTCAGAGTTGAGAGGCGGTTTAATGATTGCTGATAGAGCGTATGCAAGCAAACTCCTCTTCGGTACCGCAGAAAACGGCGGACCCAATAAATACCAGCGAAACCAGTGCCGGCATAGCCGATGAAGCGTTGGCTGCCATTATGCGCAGGCAGCGCTGGCAGGATTTCCTGTTCCACAAGGTTACTCTGGGTTTCGCGCTCAGCGTGTTGGTGGTGCTGACCGGCATCATCATCTCGCTGATGATCGGAGCCTGGCCCGCCTTCCAGAAATTCGGCCCCGCTTTTATCACCACCGTCGAGTGGGATCCCGTCAATGACCAGTACGGTGCGCTGATCGCCATTTTCGGTACGCTGATGACTTCGTTCATCGCGCTGCTGATCGCTTTTCCCATCAGTTTCGGTATCGCGCTGGTGCTGACCGAAATCTGCCCGCCCTGGCTGAAACGTCCGCTGGGTACGGCAGTGGAGCTGCTGGCAGGCGTGCCAAGCATCATTTACGGCATGTGGGGCGTGTTTGTATTTGCGCCGCTGTTTGCCGAATACGTTCAGCCTTTCCTGTCTGCCACTTTAGGCAAACTGCCGCTCATCGGCCACCTGTTTTCCGGTCCTGCGCTCGGTCTCGGTATTCTCGCCGCCGGCATTATCCTGGCAATCATGATCATCCCTTTCATCGCTTCGGTAATGCGCGACGTGTTCGAAGTGGTCCCGGCGGTGCTGAAGGAATCCGCCTATGCCATCGGCTGCACCAAGTGGGAAGTGGCGCGCCGCATCATCCTTCCCTATACCCGCGTAGGCGTGGTGGGTGGCGTGATGCTGGGATTGGGACGTGCGCTGGGCGAAACCATGGCAGTGACCTTCATGATCGGTAACGCCCACGAATTGTCGTGGTCCCTGTTCGCGCCCGGCAACAGTATCGCTTCCACGCTCGCCAACGAATTCGCCGAAGCTGAGTCGACTTTGCACTTGTCCTCGCTGTACGCGCTGGGGTTGATCCTTTTCGTGATCACCTTTGCAGTGCTCGGCCTGGCCAAGCTGATGCTGGTTGCCATGCAGCGCAATGAAGGAGGCAAATGATGAATCACATCGATACCATGAACCCGGTTTATCGCCGCCGTCTCTGGATACACCGTTTTAATATCACCATGTCCTGTCTGGCGATGGGCGTCGGCATCTTCTTCCTGCTGTGGATTTTGCTGATGCTTGCGTTCAAGGGCGCGGGGGCTATCAACCTGACCCTGTTTACCGAAAATACCCCGGCGCCCGGTGATGGTGGCGGCTTGCTAAATGCGATCGTAGGTAGTTTCCTGATGGTGGGTGCTGCTGCTTTCATCAGTACGCCCATCGGCATCCTGGCTGGCGTTTATCTGGCTGAATACGGTGAGCGTAGCTGGCTCGCGAAAGTCACGCGTTTCGTGACCGATATCATGCTGTCCGCACCCTCCATCGTGATCGGCTTGTTCATTTATGCGATTTATGTTGCCAACGTCCAGCATTTCTCGGGATGGGCCGGCAGTTTTGCGATGTCATTGATTGCCATTCCCGTGGTAGTGCGTACTACGGACAACATGCTGAACCTGGTGCCCAACCAGTTGCGCGAAGCAGCATTTGCGTTGGGTGCGCCGCGCTGGCGAGTCGCCACGATGGTGCGCCTGAAAGCGGTCCGGGCCGGTGTGATTACGGGCGTGTTGCTGGCAGTGGCCCGCATTTCCGGTGAAACCGCACCCTTGCTGTTCACCGCTCTGAACAATCAGTTCTACAGCACGGACATGAATGCCCCGATGGCGAATTTACCCGTGGTGATCTTCCAGTTTGCGATGAGCCCTTACGAAAACTGGCGCGAGCTGGCCTGGGGCGGTGCGCTGCTGATTACCTTTGGCGTGCTGGGCCTGAATATCCTGTCGCGTACGCTGTTCCGTCAAAAAACTACTTCGTAATGAAGCGGAAAATCTTATGACTACCGATACTCTCGTGCATAACAAAGTCACTCTTGAAATCGCCGACCTGAATTTCTATTACGGAAATTTTCAGGGGCTGAAGAATATCAATCTCAATCTGTACGAGAAAAAAATTACGGCTTTTATCGGCCCTTCCGGTTGCGGCAAGTCGACGCTGCTGCGTACGCTGAACCGCATGTATGACCTGTATCCCGGCCAGCGTGCTGAAGGACGCGTGATGTATCACGGACGCAATATCCTGGATAAAGGCCTGGACGTGAACATGCTGCGTGCCCGTATAGGTATGGTGTTCCAGAAGCCGACGCCGTTCCCGATGTCCATCTACGAAAACATCGCTTTTGGCGTGCGCCTTTATGAACGCTTGTCCAAGGGCGAAATGGATGAACGGGTAGAGTGGGCGTTGAAGAAAGCTGCACTATGGAACGAAGTCAAAGACAAGCTGGATAAGAGTGGCTTAAGCTTGTCTGGCGGTCAGCAGCAGCGCTTGTGCATTGCACGCGGTGTAGCAGTCAAGCCGGATGTGCTGTTGCTGGATGAACC
The DNA here is from genome assembly GCA_023435945.1 of Pseudomonadota bacterium. Classification (GTDB taxonomy): domain Bacteria; phylum Pseudomonadota; class Gammaproteobacteria; order Burkholderiales; family Burkholderiaceae_D; genus JAEZLB01. The sequence continues at coordinate 3,941 of JAEZLB010000363.1, forward strand.
GACCTCGGCGCTAGATCCGATTTCCACGGTAAAGATCGAGGAGTTGATCACCGAGTTGAAAGAAGACTACACGATCATTATTGTGACGCACAATATGCAACAAGCGGCTCGTTGTTCGGATTACACTGCTTACATGTATCTGGGCGAACTCGTGGAGTTCGGTGTTACTGACGACATCTTCATGAAGCCGGTAAAGAAGGCTACGCAGGATTACATCACTGGCCGTTTTGGTTAAGTCCGACAAACTGGTTGTTACCAAGTGTCGCCAATTATCTATACAAGAATAGGGTAGCAAGGAGAATCATATGCCGACCGAGCATTCTTCCAAGCAGTATGATCTTGATCTGGAAGCAATCCAATCCAAGGTGCTTCTGATGGGCGGCTTGGTGGAGAACCAGTTTCATGACGCCATCACCTGTTTCCGTACGGGTGACATTGAACTGGCAGAACAAGTCATCAAGACCGATGAAAACGTAAACCGCCTGGAAGTGACGCTGGACGATACCTGCAGCCATCTGATCGTCAAGCG
>JAEZLB010000379.1 GCA_023435945.1 Pseudomonadota bacterium
ATGGTGAGATCGGCTTGTTCAAACAGCGGCTTCACGCCGCGCATCAAACTGACTTGCTGCAGGCGAATCATTTATATTTCTTTTTCAACTGATCGGCAGGGACCAGGAAGACCATGTCGTCGCCTGCACTGGTCGAGAGCCAGGTCAGTTCCAGATCGGGGAAGGCGGCTTCCGCATAAGCACGTTCGTTGCCGATTTCAACGATGAGCACGCCGTCATCAGTCAGGCGGCGTGCCGCGCCTTCGAGAATCTTGCGCACCAGGTCCATACCGTCATCGCCGCCGGCCAGCGCAAGTTGCGGTTCATGCAGGTATTCCTGCGGCAGTTTTGCCATCGACGCGGAATTCACATAAGGCGGATTGCTGATGATGAGATCGTACTGCTTGTCGTCCAGCTTGCTGTACAGATCGGATTCGATCAGCCTAATGCGGTCTATCAGCTCATAATCGGATACGTTGCGTCGCGCCACTTCCAGTGCATCGGCGGAAATGTCGACAGCATCGATCTCCGCGTAAGGGAAGGCATCGGCCAGCATGACGGGTAGGCAGGCGGATCCGGTGCACAGATCGAGGATATGGTTGACGGCTTCAGGATCCGCGATCCAGGGAAAGAGTTGCTCCGGGATCAGTTCGGCTATGAAAGAACGAGGAACGATCACACGCTGGTCCACGTAAAAACGATAATCGCCTAGCCAGGCTTCATTGGTCAGGTAAGCCGCGGGAATACGATCAGTGGCACGCAGTTCGATCACGCGCTGTATGTTTTCTATTTCATGTGGCAGAAGGCGCGCATCGAGAAAAGGGTCGAGCTTGTCCAGTGGCAGCTTGAGCGTATGCAGCAGCAGATAGGCAGCCTCATCGAAGGCATTATTACTGCCATGGCCGAAAAACAGCTCGGCACTGTTGAAGCGGGTGACGGCATAGCGCAGCAGGTCTCGCAAGGTCGAAAAGCTATTGGGCGTCATTTTGATTAGAAGAAAAAGGCGATGCCTGGCATCGCCGTTGGATCAAGTTGGATTCGTTCCCGATCGCGATCGGTACTGCTTCAGGTCAGCAGGTTTTCCAGCGTGCGGCGGTAAATGTTTTTGAGCGGATCGATGAAGCGTAGTTCGATATGTTCGTCGATCTTGTGGATGCTGCCATTGGGTGGGCCGAATTCGATGACTTGCGGGCAGATCTGCGCAATGAAGCGGCCATCCGAGGTGCCGCCCGTGGTCGAGAGCTCAGGTTCGATATTCATTTCCGCCTTGATCGCCTGCGTCATAGCATCGCTCAGTTCTCCACGCGGTGTCAGGAAGGGCAGGCCGCCTACGGTCCATGTGAGGTCGTAGTCCACGCCATGCTTATCCAGAATCGCCTGCACGCGCTGCTGAAGGCCTTCGACGGTGCTGGCAGTGGAAAAACGGAAGTTGAAGTCGATCACTACTTCGCCCGGGATTACGTTCGAGGCACCGGTACCGCCGTGGATGTTGGAGACCTGCCAGGAGGTGGGCAGATAGTATTCATTACCTTCATCCCACTTGGTGGCTACCAGTTCCGCCAATGCGGGAGCAAAGGTGTGGATCGGATTTTTCGCCAGTTGCGGATAGGCGATATGGCCTTGTATGCCCTTTACCGTCAGGCGGCCCGACATGGTGCCACGGCGGCCATTCTTGATGGTATCGCCCAGCAGGTTGGATGATGTCGGTTCGCCGACGATGCAGTAATCCAGTTGCTCGCCACGTTCTTTCAGCTTGTCGCAGACGATGACAGTGCCGTCGGTAGCAGGGCCTTCTTCGTCGCTGGTAATCAGGAAACCGATTGAGCCCTTGTGATGGGGATGCGCTGCGACGAATTCTTCGACAGCGACGACCATCGCGGCGATCGAGGTTTTCATGTCGGCCGCGCCGCGGCCATACAGCTTGCCATCACGCTGGGTTGGCATGAAGGGATCGGAGGTCCATTGCGTTACTGGTCCTGTGGGGACGACGTCGGTATGACCTGCGAACACGACCAGCGGTTGGCTTTTCCCTTTGCGTGCCCACAGGTTGGTGACGCCGCCAGAGGCGATGGTTTCGCATTCAAATCCCAGCGGTGCCAGCAATTCAATCAGCCTTTGCTGGCAGCCTTTGTCTTCAGGCGTGACGGACGAGAGGGAAATCAGTTCTTCGGTGAGTGCGAGCGTTTTGCTCATGATAGCGTCGTAAAAATCTGTTGATAAAGCGCGTCGGAGAAACCGACGTGAATCTGGTTGCCGGTAACGAGTACCGGGCGCTTGATGACGGAAGGGGATTCAAACATCAGGTCTGCTGCAGCAGCGGCATTGTCGATGGCAGCCTTGCGTTCTTCCGGCAGTTTGCGCCAGGTTGTGCCCTTGCGGTTGAGCAGGATTTCCCAGTCCAGTTGTGCCAGCCATCCGTCGATCATTGCGGGCGTAATACCGTTTTTCTTGAAGTCGTGGAAGGTATAGGCGATGCCATGATCGTCCAGCCAGTTACGCGCTTTCTTAACGGTATCGCAGTTCGGTATCCCGAACATGTGAGTTTGTGTCGTCATGCATTCAAGGTAAATTCGGTGAAGGTCGGTCCCTGGTCCTGCTTGGCTTCGTCCACGGGAGAGGTGTCCTTCTTGCCCTGGTTGTTGATCAGCCAGTAGAGATTGGTAATGGAGTCCGCATGGGCCAGCGCTTCGTCCTGCAGTATGGCGCCTTCCTGCAACAATTGCAGCAGCGCCTGTTCGAACGTTTGCGAGCCGGCAGAAAGGCTTTTGTCGATGGCTTCCTTGATCGCGCCGATATCGCCTTTTTCTATCAGTTCGGCGATGTGCTTGGAGTTCAGCATGACTTCCACCGCAGGACGGCGGCGTCCCTCCTTGGTCTTGACCAGACGTTGTGAAATGATGGCACGCAGCATGGCAGCCAGATCGGACAGCAACGAGCTCCTTACTTCGATAGGGAAGAAGTTGATGATGCGTGTGAGAGCCTGATAGCTGTTATTCGCATGCAAGGTCGCAACGACCAGGTGGCCGGACTGCGCATAGGATAATGCCGATGCCATGGTGTCGCGGTCACGTATCTCGCCAATGAAAATCACATCCGGTGCCTGGCGCAGCGCATTGCGCAAGGCCACCGACATATCCGTGGCGTCGTTGCCGATCTCACGCTGGTTGATGATGGATTTCTTGTTGGAGAACTGGAATTCGATAGGATCTTCCAGCGTCAGGATATGGCCGGTGCTTTGCGCGTTGCGATGATCCAGCATCGCCGCAATCGTAGTTGACTTGCCGGAGCCGGTCGCGCCTACCACCAGCAGCAGGCCGTGCTTCTGCATGATCAGCTCGCTGATGACTTCCGGTAGCTGCAGGCTTTCCAGTGGCGGCACGGTATGGGGAATGTAGCGCACCACCGCCGAGATATTGCTGCGCTGGCGGAAAGCCGACAAGCGAAAGCGTCCGGTGCCTGGAACCGGGATGCCCATGTTGAGCTCATGCGTCCTTTCGAGCTCATTCATTCTTTCGGGCGGTACGACTTCAGAAAGGAGTGCCAGGATGGATGTCTGATCCATGCGCTGCTGATTGATAGGGACCAGTTCGCCATTGATCTTGATATGAATCGGCGAATTGATGGCCAGGAACATGTCCGAGGCTTCTTTTTCCTTCATCAGCTGGAACAGGCGTTCTATTGCCATGACAGCTCCTTTCTGGGAATTGACGAAAGCGGCGATTGAATCAGGCTTCGCGCAGCAGTTCGTTGATCGCAGTTTTTGCGCGGGTTTGTGCATCCACACGCTTGACGATCACTGCGCAATACAGGCTGTATTTGCCATCGGCGGAAGGCAGGTTGCCGGAAACCACGACGGAACCTGCTGGAACACGGCCGTACAACACTTCGCCAGTAGTGCGATCGTAAATCTTTGTCGATTGGCCGATATACACACCCATGGAAATCACAGAGTTTTCCTCCACGATCACGCCTTCCACGATCTCGGAGCGAGCACCAATGAAGCAGTTGTCTTCAATGATGGTGGGGTTGGCTTGCATGGGTTCCAATACGCCACCGATGCCTACGCCGCCCGACAGGTGAACGTTCTTGCCGATCTGTGCGCAGGAACCGACTGTCGCCCAGGTGTCGACCATCGTACCTTCGTCGACGTATGCACCGATGTTCACATAGGAAGGCATCAACACGACGTTTTTACCGATGAAGCTGCCGCGACGCGCCACAGCCGGCGGCACCACGCGGAAGCCGCCTTTGGCGAAGTCTTCAGCAGTGTAGTTGGCGAACTTGGTAGGAACCTTGTCGTAGAACTGCATGAAATCGCCGGAAGGCATGGCGATATTGTCTTCCAGGCGGAAGGACAGCAATACAGCTTTCTTCACCCATTGATTGACGACCCATGTGCCATCGATTTTTTGCGCAACACGCAGGCTGCCTTGGTTCAGGTGCTCCAGTACCGTATTGATTGCATCGCGCAATTCGGCAGGAACGGATTTGGCATTGAAATTGGCGCGGTCTTCCCACGCCTGGTCGATAATGGTTTGCAGTTGCTGAGTCATCTTGATTCCAGTGATGAAGGGGGGTTAATTAATTGCTGGCGAGCTTCTGGGCGAAAGCGACGATGCGGTGGGCTGCCTCCAGGCATTCTTCCACCTCGGCGACCAGGGCCATGCGAACACGATTACGTCCAGGGTTGCTGCCGGGATCTCCGGCAACCGCCTCGCGTGCGAGGTAGCTGCCAGGCAATACTGTCACATTATATTCGGCGTACAGGCGCTGCGCGAACTCTGTATCGGAAATCGGCGCGAGCTTATCGACTTTTGCCCACAGATAGAAGCCGGCATCCGGCAGGGCGACATCGACCACTGGTTGCAGCAGCGGCGTAACCTGCTTGAACTTGGCGATGTACTTGGCGCGGTTCTCGGCTACGTGGGTTTCATCTCCCCATGCGACGACCGATGCAGCCTGTACCGGTGGGCTCATTGCGCCGCCGTGATAGGTGCGGTACAGCAGGAATTTTTTCATGATGGCGGCATCGCCGGCCACAAAGCCCGAGCGCATACCCGGTACATTGGAGCGCTTGGATAGGCTGGAGAAGCTGATGAGACGAGGGAAGCCAACGCGCCCCAGTTTATATGCAGCTTCCAGTGCGCCCAATGGGGCTTCTTCCTTGAAATAAATCTCGGAATAACATTCATCGGCAGCAATCACAAAACCGTAACGGTCCGACAGTTCGAACAATTCCTTCCAGTTGTCCAGTGTCAGAACCGCGCCGGTCGGATTGCCGGGCGAGCACACGTACAGCAGTTGCACGCGTTCCCAGACGGATTGCGGAACCCGGTCATAGGCGGGCGCAAAATTGCGTGCCGGGTCCGAGTTGATGAAGTAGGGCGTCGCCCCCGCCAGGTAGGCCGCACCTTCATAGATTTGATAGAAGGGATTCGGGCACATTACCAGCGCATCGCGGTCACGCTCGATCACCGTCTGCGCCAGGGCGAACAGTGCTTCACGCGAGCCATTGACCGGCAGCACCTGGGTGGCAGCATCGATGCGCGGGAGGCCGTAACGTTGTTCCAGCCAGCGAGCGATGGCGCCACGCAATTCGTCGCTGCCCGCAGTACTCGGG